>JANLYJ010000316.1:0-2164 GCA_031365555.1 Gemmatimonadaceae bacterium
TCGAGAGTCGTTGCAGCCTCGATGTTGCTGCCGGTTCGCCCGGGAACATTGTATACGACAATTGGGAGATCGGTTGAGTCCGCGATCGCACGAAAATGTGCGACGATGCCTCTCTGCGGCGGCTTGTTGTAGCCGGGTGACACGTGAAGCAGGTGTGTCGCGCCGCACGCCTTCATCTCTTTCGAGAGAGCAATCGCCCGCTTCGTGTCGTTGCTCCCCGCACCTGCGATTACAGGTACCCGGCCCGCAACTGTTTCCACAGTCATCGTCACTACGCGACGCTGTTCCTCGAGCGACATCGTCACAGCTTCGCCGGTGGATCCGCATGGAATCAGTGAGTGCACTCCTTCTTCCAACTGCCACTCAACGAATGAAAGGAACGATTTTTCATCGATCGATCCGTCCGCACTGAACGGAGTAAGGAGCGCAGTTCCGCAACCGTGAAGCATTGTCATAAAATATCCGCCATTGTGAATACGCCCTTCTTACCAGCGAGCCACCTCGCGGCTCGCAGCGCTCCTTCGGCGAACACTCTCCGGTCGCGCGCCACGTGCGTAAGAACGATCTGCTCGAACTGCCCATCGAAAATCAGCTCGTGGGTTCCCGGGACCGAACCGGTCCGAATGCTGGTTATCGGGATTTCCCGTCGCAGCGTTTCCTGAAGTGCTGCTGCTACGACCTTTGCCGTTCCGGACGGCGCGTCTTTCTTCGCGGAGTGATGCGTTTCAATCATATGGGCGTCGAAGGCATCGCTGCTGGCGAGAAGCTCCCCGGCTCTACGGGCCAGCTGCATCATAACGTTCACACCCACCGAGAAATTCGCAGACCAGAGCAGTGCGCCATTCATTTGTTCGACTTCCCGGGTCAGCGCAGGCAGCTCGTCATACCAGCCAGTAGTTCCGGCAACGACCGGAACGCCCGCAGCTATGCAGGCGCGAATGTTCCTGAGCGCAGCGTCGGGCTGCGTGAACTCGATTGCGACATGAGCGTTCTTCAGCGTGTCCCGCGTGATGCCCGCCCCGCCGATATTGTCTTTTTCGCTAATCAACGCAACGACTTCACATCCGCGCTCAGGAGCCAGGGCTGCAAGAGCCTGCCCCATTTTTCCATCTCCAATAATTGCAATCCGCGTCATGACGGTCACTCTTTCGCGTCGGGAAAGAATTCGTTGTGCAGCCGCTTCATCGCCTCCGGTACTTTCTTGCCATCGACAATCACTGTCAGGTTAATCCCTGTGGCGCTGAGTGACATCATGTGGACCTTCATGCTCCCAAGCGCGACAAGGGCCCGTCCCATCACCTCGGCACTGTCGCTAATTCCATTGCCGACAACAGCGACAACACCGCGGTTTCGCTCCACAGACACATCGCCGAGCGGCGCGAGATCCACCAGCAGCGCCTCGAGGTTCTGCGCATTGTCGATCGTCACTGAAACGGACACTTCGGAAGTAGCGACAACATCAACCGATGTCTGATTCTTTGCGAACACGTCGAAGACCTTGTGCAAAAACCCCGGGGCAAGAAGCATCCGCGCCGCTTTTACCTTGACCACCGTGACGTCGGTCTTTCCGGCAATCGCACTCACACCCCGGCGCGGCGCATCAAAGGTAATGCGCGTCCCCTTCCCCTCAGGCCGGTGCGAATTGTAGATGAAAACAGGGATGCCAAGTCTTACTGCGGGAGCGATCGTGTTCGGGTGAAGAACTTTCGCACCGAACGAGGCGAGCTCGGACGCTTCATCGAACCGGATCTTCTCGATGACCTGTGAACCCTTCACCACCCGCGGGTCCGCAGTGAGCATACCGTCCACGTCGGTCCAGATTTCGATCGCTTCACTTTTCAGCGCAGCGCCAATCAATGAAGCGCTGTAATCAGATCCACCGCGGCCGAGTGTAGTCGTGATTCCCTTCGCGGTCGACCCTATGAAACCGCCAAGCACCGGTACTTTCTTTTTCTTGAGCAGCGGGAGAATCAGCTCGCGCGAACGCTCGGCGATAGCGTCCGGCTGCGGCTCGGCGGACATGAAGTTCTCGTCTGTAATCATGATCTCGCGAGCATCAACGTGTTCTGCTGCGATGCCGCGTTGACGAAAGGCAGCAGCGACAAGGAACGATGAAAGCTGCTCTCCGTGGGCCGCGATGGCGTCGAGGCTTCGGCCGGTGACG
>JANLYJ010000322.1:0-2008 GCA_031365555.1 Gemmatimonadaceae bacterium
GTCTCGAGGCGTTGATCTCCACCGCAAAGTCACAGCGCGAACCACGTTCGGGCGAGCAGACAGTGCGGAGCGCGGGCGAGGTCAGGACGGTGCGAATATCCGACATAGCGCCAAATCCTTTTCAGCCGCGGCGGGTGTTCAACGAGACGGAGCTTGCGGAGCTGGAAGCCTCGCTGCGCGCGACAGGACTGCTTCAACCCATCACTGTGCGCGCACGAACCGGTGGGGACTGGGAACTGGTTGCCGGCGAGCGGCGGCTCCGTGCCGCCACACGCCTCGGTTGGACGGATATCCCCGCCCTTGTCCGCGATTTCGACGACCGCGCAATGCTTACGCTTGCGCTCGTGGAAAATCTCCAGCGCGCAGATCTGAATGCGCTCGAGGAAGCGGAAGGATACCAGCGCCTCTTGGACGAGTTCCAGCTAACGCAACAACAGGTCGCCGACGCCGTTGGCAAGGACCGCTCGACCGTCACAAACCTGCTACGCGTCCTCACACTCCCAACAGGCGTACGACGCCTGCTGGAGCAAGGTCAGATTAGCGCTGGTCACGCTCGCGCTCTGCTGGCCGTGAAGGATGCCCATCGACAACAGCAGCTGGCCAATGAAATCGTTGCGCGCCAGCTCTCAGTGCGAGATGTAGAAGCGCGAGCACGCGAGTTCGCGAACGAATCTCCCAAAAATCCCGTTGGTAAGAAGCACCGCGTCACAGCACCAAAAACTGACCTGGGCGTTCGCCGAGTCGAGGAGCAACTACGTCGAAGGCTTCAGACTGACGTATCCGTGCGTGCATCAGGAAACGGAAAGGGCGTTCTACGGATCAACTTCTACAGCGACGATGACCTCGAACGTGTCCTGGAGATTGTGCTCGGAAAGCCGGCGGACGACTTCGATTGACACGATACAAGTGTTTATAACCGGCTTTTATCCTGCTTGTCCACAGCAGCGTAACTCTCGCTGCCACAGTAACTTCCACCGCATTTATGAGCTTAAGGCGTGCGTTCTCCACGGTTGTCCACATCGCCATTGCCGCGACGTTGTCGTCGTGCTCGAGTAACGATGGAACCCCGGCAGCAAAGGGGATGGGTGAGCAGTCGAAGCTATTTCGGGTGGCGCTTCTGACGCCCGGTCCGATATCGGACCAATCCTGGAACAGTGGCGCATACCAAGGTCTGCTTCGCATCCGGGATAGTCTCGGGGCGTCTGTCAGCCACATCCAGACAAAAACGCCAGCGGAATTCGAGGAGCAGTTTAGAGAGTATGGCGCTCAGGGATACGACTTGGTGTTCGGCCACGGCTTTGAATTTCAGGACGCTGCCAAGCGCGTAGGTCCTGATTTCCCCAAAACCGTATTCATCACTACCTCGAGTACCTCCAGCGGCACCAACGTTGGCGGAATAGAGTTTGGCTTCGGCGACGCTTCATACCTCGCGGGAATACTTGCTGGCTCAATCACGAAGACCAACGTCCTTGGCCTGATTGGAGGCACCGAATTGCCGCCGGTGAAGGAAGGGTTTTCGGCGTTCGAGGCAGGAGCCAGGTCAGTAAATCCGAAAGTCCGCGTCCTGTTGTCCTACATCGGCAATTGGGATGACGTGAGCGCCGGGAAAGAACAGGCACTCGCCCAGATCGGTCGCGACGCCGACGTGATCTTCCAGAATGCCGACGCCGCAGGATTGGGAATCTTTCAGGCGGCCCGCGAAACGAGGAAGGCGCTCATCGTCGGGTCAAACTCCAACCAGAATGGCGTCGCCCCCGAAATCACCATCGGCAGTGTCGTCATCAACTTGCCCCACGCGTTCCTGTCTGTGGCGCGAGAGGTCAAGGGAGGTCACTTTACGGCGCGGGTCATCAAGCTCGGATCGGAGAGCGACGTTGTGACTTTCGTGCCGAACCCGGTGATGGCTGCGCGCATCGCTTCAACGGCGCAACATGCTGTTGACTCGGTCAAGGCGGAAATGAAGGCTGGTCGTTTTGTCCGGGCTGGCCAAGGGCACTGACATGCCGCC
>JANLYJ010000337.1:0-1886 GCA_031365555.1 Gemmatimonadaceae bacterium
GCCGCGAGCGGGTGATCACAAGCTCTATGGGACCTTCACCTGCCATTCCGCGGGGCCGCGCCAGGACGTCGCCATTAGCGCTCCCGGCAATCAGTCGCCGACCGACGGCGAAAGATTTCTCGCCCGAATCACTGAGCGACTCAACGAGCAGTTCACCCTTGATCCCCTGCGCCTTACGCACTTTCCCTACGATTACGAGCTCGTCTTCGGCCATTGTCAAAAGATAGTGGACTTAGCAAAACAGCCCCCGGCCATTGGCCGAGGGCTGCAGAAAATCAAAGTGCTGAACTACTCGGCTTCTTTGACCGGGACTGCCTTGGCCGCGAGCGTGTCGCCAACTCGGGCTTCGTGCCGCTTCTTGAGAATACCGGCGCGGCGGAGCAGCGAGCGAACTGTGTCGCTCGGCTGGGCGCCAACATCCATCCAGTAGTTCGCGCGATCGGCTTCGATGTTGAGACTGCCTTCACCCTGACGCGGCGCGTACTGGCCGATGATCTCGATGAACTTTCCGTCTCTCGGACTCTGCGAGTCCGCGACTACGATACGATAAACCGGTGCTTTCTTCCGCCCAACGCGGCGGAGTCTGATTCTTACCATTACTGCTCCCGTTTCAGGGTGTGAATTGAAGCGTCTCCGCTTCGATCGGGCTCATCGCGTCACCGGTGTTTCCGGTGCGCACCCGACTACTAATGATGCGTTACCGCATCCCTCCGAACATGCCCGGCATGGAAGGCATACCCATCCGGCCACCACCAGCCATCCGCTTCATCATCTTTTGCATCTCGCGGAACTGGTCTAACAATCTATTCACTTCACTCACCGGACGCCCACACCCTTTTGCAATTCGAGCCCTTCTGGTGCCGTTAATGAGGGCTGGCTCGCGGCGCTCCTGGGGGGTCATGGACAGAACGATGGCTTCCATGTGCTTCATGCGCTTCGGATCGACCTTGGCCTGGCTCAGCATCTTGCTGTTCACGCCTGGAAGCATCTTAAGGACGCCCTCGAGGGGGCCCATCTTCTGGAGCTGCTTCATGGCCGTGAGGAAGTCCGACAGGTCCATCCCTTCCTTCCTGACCTTCTTCTCGAGCTTCTTGGCTTCGGCTTCGTCAAACGCGCCCTGCGCTTTTTCAACGAGTGAAAGCACGTCTCCCATCTGAAGAATGCGTCCGGCCATACGGTCCGGATGGAAATCTTCGAGCGCATCTACCTTTTCGCCGACACCAATAAACTTGATTGGTTTCTTGATGACGCCATACATGGACAGCGCAGCACCACCGCGGGCATCGCCGTCCATTTTGGTGAGGATGACCCCGGTCACTCCGAGCGCGTCGTTAAATCCCTGCGCAATCTTCACTGCATCCTGACCTGTCATTCCGTCGGCCACTAACAGAATCTCAGTCGGACGAAGCGCTTCCTTGAGGCGCGCCAGCTCGTTCATCATGTCGTCATCGATCTGCAGGCGACCTGCTGTATCGATTATGACAACACGATCACGATCACGCTTCGCCGCTTCCACTCCAGCCTTCGCAATCTTCACGACATCATTCGTCGTGCGATCTGCATAAACCGGAATGTCGAGCTGCTTGCCGAGGGTCTCGAGTTGGTCGATTGCAGCGGGACGATACACATCTGCGGCGACAAGGCGCGTAGCGCGCCCCTCGAGCTTGAGCTTCCGCGCGAGCTTCGCAGCAGTTGTCGTTTTACCGGAACCCTGCAAGCCCACCATCATCACAACTGTCGGCGGGACCGAGCTGAGCTTGAGCCCTTCCCGTCTCTCGCGAGCATCGCGGCGAGCTCTTCGTGCACAACCTTGACGAGCTGCTGGGCCGGCGAAACTGCCTTGAGCTGATTGATTCCAACGGCCTTCTTCTCTACCCGCTCGAGAA
>JANLYJ010000390.1:0-1642 GCA_031365555.1 Gemmatimonadaceae bacterium
ACCGCTTGCTAAAGCTGCGGCTAGCGACAATCATCACTTTGCTCGGCCGCCGCGTCTCATCCAGATTGTCGCGCCGTTCTCACCCAGATTGTCGCGCTACAGTACGCGCCGAAGTTGCCCGGTCGACGCTCCGACTGGCGATCATGGGGGCGTTGGGGCTTACTTATCATCATCAGTTTATGCATCGCAGAGAATGGCGAGGAGGGCACGATTCCGTTTGTCCCGGGCCAGGGCGTCCGACGCTACCAGCTAGGCAACAATGCGCTCGGAGGCATTACCGGACTCGGCCGTAAAGTAATTTTACAACCGGTCGAATGCAAGATACTTTACGGGATCGGTGAAGAAAGTTGCGGACAAGCAAGGCCTGCAGGGTTTGCCGAATCAGCACAACTCGCAAAGACTGCCGAATGCCGCCCGGCGGTTCTAGAACCTCTTCATCGGGGAGTCGCGATGGTAGGCCCCAGCAAGATCGCCATTTTGGCTCGCGCGAAGTCCTGTTGCGCGCAGGACGGTAAAGCCTGGGATGCTGCAGCCGCCAAGAGGCTCGCTGATCCCGATGGGAAGGTAGGCCACACTATCAGCGACAAAGAGCGCGCACTGTACTTGGCTACGGCAGAAATGTTGCTGCGGCGGGAGAGAGCCACGAAGCCGCATTAAGGGCCCTAAAGCAGCATTGGCCAGTGGCTCTCGTGAAAGAGCCGACTGGCCACAACCGCTTCGCCCGGTGATGGCAGGAGCGATTGCGCCTCCACACTACGCTCACTCATAAGGTTCTGGAAGGCATATAATCAGTGTTCGTCGGGTCGCTCATCTCGATATCTCCGTTGCCATGGGGGCAACCGACACCAATCCACACGTGATCGCCATGGCAGACTTCCACGAGCGGCAACTCGCGCCAAAGCGGAGCTTCGTCAAGCCCCCAGCTACCGAGGTCATGTTAAGGCCAAAGGGTGCAGTGCAGGTCGCGTTGAACGGCACCGAAGTCGCCGCCGGTCCCGAAGATGCTCGCATGACGATCGAGGCACGGTAGAATTCATTTCGAGATCAGTCGAGCTCCGGCTCCCCGTCCAGCAGCACACCGGAATCAAACGTCGTCTATGGGCGCTGGTCTATCGACGGCTCGTGGTGGTGACGGCTCGTGGTGGCAAGCCCTGCGAGTCCGTGCCACTCGTCGGAGTGATCGCCATTATGCCGCTGCACGCGCGTGGCATTAGTTAGTGCCGAGGGTCACCCACGATGGCCGTGCCGAATGTTGATACAGCATGCGTTTGGGGGCAGACAGACCCAGTCGTTTACCGATCCGGAACCGGCGCACCAAGGATCCTCTTCGACCGCATCCCTTGGACGGGTTGTCGCGTCATGCAAAAAGCTGGAAGTAAGCCCCCGACCTTCGCGTCCGAGTGCAAGACATCATGTGCTTGCCTTCATCACAGGTCCCTGGCCATCTTTTCCGTTGACAGCGGAAGTACCGGTGTCAGAGCCCCAGTCCGACTGCGTTGTGATCAATCAGATTGGTCAGCTTTACAGAGCGTTACGCACCTCCTGCCGCAGCACTTTGCATGGCGAACGAGCGTGACAGATTGCAGCTAAAGCGAGAATGTGAGAATGACGTTCTCTCGCAGGTGTTCGGGTTTGCGGACCA
>JANLYJ010000422.1:0-4778 GCA_031365555.1 Gemmatimonadaceae bacterium
CAAAAGTAGCTAGAGCGTTTCGACGAACTTCTTGAAGCGGGGCATTTCGCGTATCGGCCCCAGGTCAGGATCGTGTTCGATCCACTCCTTGTGCCCGAAGCCAGCGTCGACTGCACGCTCCAGCGACGTCATCGCATCCTCCGACTTTCCAATCTTGCAGTAAACGCAGGCAACGTTGTAAAGAAGCATTGGATCATCGACGTCGATAGCCAGCGCGCGCTTCACATACTTTGTCGCTCCCTCTACGTCGCCGAGGAAGGAACATTGCACACCGGCCATAATGCAGGCCCTCGCGTCGTCTGGCGACAACTCCAGCTGCTGCTCCAGAAGCTTCATTGCGCGCTTGCTGGCAGTCATCGCCTCGAGATTCTGACCGCCGCCGAGATGCGCCTGCACGAGCATTATCGCAGCTTCATGATCTTCCGGGCGCAGTGAGGATGCGCGCTCGAACAGCTTGAGCGCCTCGTCGAACTTTCCCTCGGACATCCGCGCGCGCCCGAACCAGTAGGCTGCCTGGTATGACTTCGGATCCAACCGCATTGCGGTTTCAAAGTGTTGTTCCGCCTCTCCGAATTTCTTGCTCAGCGAAACGGTGAGGCCGCGTGCGACGTGAGCTTCAGCAAGATCGGGCTGCAGTTCCAATGCCTTCAGACTCGCAAGGTCGGCCTGACGCAGGTTCAGCTCTCGCGCGTCGAAATAGGTGTAAAGCATCGAACAGCAGTCGGCCACGCCTGCGTACGCGCGTGCATACTCGGGATCGATCTCGATCGCCTTGTTGAACATCTGCCTGGCGTACTCGAGACTCTTGCGACGCAGCTGGTGGAAATACTGGCGGCCGCGCAGATAGTAGTCATACGCCTCCACGTTTTCGGTCCGCGCTTTTCCAAGAGCTTTCCTTTCACCCTCGCTTAGAATCACGCGGAGCGCCTTGACGATCGCCGCGGAAATCTCATCCTGAATTGCGAAGATATCCTCGAGCTCCCTGTCGTACCGGTCCGACCAGAGCTGATATCCGTCGGCAACATTCACGAGCTGGGCATTCACGCGAATCTTGTTTCCCATTTTGCGAACGCTGCCTTCGAGGACAGTCGAAACCTTGAGCTTGCGGCCAATCTCGCCGATGTCCTCGTTCTTCCCCTTGAATGCAAATGAAGAAGTGCGCGATGCCACGCGCAGAGATTGCACCTTGCTGAGCGCATTGATGATCTCTTCAGCCATTCCATCGGTGAAGTATTCATTCTCGGCTTCGTTGCTCATGTTTGCAAATGGCAGCACTGCAACCGATTTCGCGGCCGACACGATCGGCTGCGGCATTGTCTGCGTATCAGTAGGCGTGTTCATTGCGCTCGATGCCAAAGCCTGGGAGAACATGGCGATTGTCGAGTACCGGCCGGATGATTCGGTGGTCATCGCCCGGGCGAGCGCCTTTTCGACAGCCGGCGGGACGTTGGCCCTTACTTCCGTGATGGGACGCACTGACCCTGTAAATCTTTTTGCCAGCACTGCCTGCGCCGTCGGGCCCGTGAAAGGCCGCTCGCCCGCGAGCATTTCATAGAGGACACAAGCAAGACTGTACTGGTCGCTCTTCCCGTCGATCACCACTTCGCCTGACGCCTGTTCCGGGCTCACATACGCCGGCGTGCCAACCATCATCCCGGTTTGCGTCAGAGTTTCCGATCCGGCGACACTGACTGCCTTGGCGATTCCGAAATCCATCACCATCGCTTCGCCTTCGTGAAGCATGACATTTTCAGGCTTCACATCGCGATGCACAACACCCTGGCGGTGCGCGTAATCGAGTCCGGATGCGATGCTTCTGGCGATGTGAATTGCTTCGTCCACAGGCAGCTGGTTCTGCCTGTCGAGCCTCTCACGGAGCGATTCGCCCTCGACGTACGGCATTACATAGTATAGAAAGCCGTCTGCAGCCCCGGAATCAAAGAGCGGAAGGATGTGCGGATGATTGAGCCTGGCCGCGAGCTTGATCTCGCGCAGAAACCGCTCGGGTCCCATCGATTCAGCAAGATCAGGATGCAGGATCTTGAGCGCAACAATGCGATCGTGCTTTACATCCTGCGCAAGAAAGACAGTCGCCATCCCTCCACGACCAAGCTCTCTGTCTATGCTATAGGTGTGGGCCAATGCAGAACGGACCTGGTCGATCGGTGTGCTGGTCATGTGACGGCGTCCACCACTTTCTGGAATCGGGGATGCGAACGAATGGAATCGAGATCTGAATCATGGTCGATCCACGCCTTGTGGCCAAGTCCACGATCCACTGCCAGCTCCAGGTTGTCCAGGGCGAGATCGGTTTTCCCCAGCACCGCGTACACACATGAAACGTTGTACAGCAGCATAGGATCGTCCGGATCGACCGCCAGACTTCGCTTCGCATACTCCAGTGCATTGTCGACGTCGCCGAGCAAGGCAAAGGTCCCTGCGCCGAGCGTGAGCGCACGGCTATCGTCCGGATTGAGCTCGAGCCGCTCATTTATGGTTTTCAGTACAAGTCTTAGTGTCGCGACCGACTCTTCCGGTTTTCCTAGCGCCTTCAACGATGCGGCGAGGAACGTTGGCGCCTGAAAATCTTCCGGTCTGAGCGCCATCGCTCGCTCAAACAAGCGTGCAGCGTCGGCCAAGCGACCCTCGGCCATGCACGCACGTCCGTAAAAATATGGCGCCTCAAAAAGTTTCGGGTCGAGACGCATCGCCATCTGAAATTCCTGCTCGGCTTCGGCCATCTGCTTTCTGAGAGATACCGCAATTCCACGGGCAAGATGCGCTTCAGCAAGCTCCGGGTCGAGCTCGAGCGCCCTGCTGCTGGCAGTGTCCGCCTGACGCAGATTGGACTCACGCGCGTCCCAGTAAGTGTAGAGCAGTGAGCAGGCATCGGCGATGCCGGCGTGAGCCCGCGCGAAATCCGGATCAATCTCGATCGCGCGGTTGAACATCTGGCGCGCGTGCTCCATGCTCTTTCGGCGCCACTGGTGAAAGTACTGCCGGCCCCGAAGATAGAAGTCATACGCTTCGACATTCACGCTGCGCACCCTTTCGATCGCCTTCTTTTCGTCGTCGCTCAGGATGACGCGAAGCGCTTTTACAATTGCCTGCGAAATGTCGTCCTGAATAGCGAACACATCTTCGAGTTCACGATCATACCGCTCTGACCAGAGCTGGTATCCGTCGGCCACATTGACGAGCTGCGCGGTGATACGAATACGATTGCCCATTTTTCGCATACTGCCGCCCAGCACGGTAGAAACCTTCAGCTTCCGGCCGATCTCCTCGATGTCGTCCTTGCGTCCCTTGAACGCAAAGGCAGAAACACGCGATGCAACTCGCAATGACTGAATCTTGGTGAGAGCCGTAATGATTTCTTCGGCGATGCCGTCGGTGAAATATTCATTCTCGGCGTCATTGCTCATGTTTTCGAATGGCAGCACTGCAACTGACTTCGCCGCCGATACGACCGGCTGCGGCATTGTCTGCGTATCAGTGGGTGTTGACAGCGAGCTCGAGGCTAGCGCCTGGGCGAAGAGTGCAAGAGACGAATAACGTCCCGATGCGTCGGTAGACATCGCCCGGCTCAGCGCCTTTTGAACTGCAGGCGGGACGTTCGGACGGATTTCCGTGACCGGGCGAACGGTGCCGGCAAATCTCTTGGCGAGAACCGCCTGTGCAGTAGGACCAGTGAATGGCCGTTCACCAGCCAGCATTTCGTAAAGCACACATCCGAGACTGTACTGGTCGCTTCGCCCATCGATCACAGTTTCACCGGATGCCTGCTCGGGACTTACGTATGCGGGAGTTCCGACCATCATGCCTGTTTGTGTGAGCGTTTCATCTCCACCAACAGTCACTGCCTTGGCAATACCAAAATCCATTATCATCGCTTCACCTTCATGAAGCATCACGTTTTCCGGCTTCACGTCGCGGTGGACAATTCCCTGCCTGTGTGCGTAATCGAGGCCGGACGCCATGCTGCGTGCTATATGAAGCGCGTCCTCTACAGGCAGCTGATTCTGGCGATCGAGACGCTCGCGGAGCGACTCACCCTCAACGTATGGCATGACATAATACAGGAAACCGTCAACAGCTCCCGAGTCGAACAGGGGCAGGATGTGAGGATGATTCAGTCGCGCGGCGAGTTTTATCTCACGCAGAAAGCGTTCGGGGCCCATTGAAGCGGCGAGATCCGGGTGAAGGACCTTAAGTGCCACGATCCGGTCGTGCTTTACGTCCTGTGCCAGAAACACAGTAGCCATGCCGCCCCGGCCGAGCTCTCTATCTATTGAGTATGTATGCGAGAGGGCAGACCTGACGCGATCTATCTGTGTATTCACTCGATGAATGTACCACGCAGGATTTTCTACCGCGACTGGCTTTCACTGTGTTACTTTATCGCATAGAGTGCTTTATACAAACATTGCCAGGGAGTTGACGTTGGGCGCCAAAGGTTTCAGTCGTCGCAGGGTACTGATGGGCCTCGGGATCGTACTAGTAATGGCGTTCGCCGTTTTGTTTCCGCTCTGGCTCCGGGCTACGAAGAATGGCGGTCAGAAATACGCAGAGCCTTTTCAAATTGCAGGAAACCTCTATTACGTCGGCGCCAACGACGTGACTTCGTTCCTGATCACCGGACCCGAAGGTCACGTTTTGATCGACGGCGGATATCCGGGGACTGCGCCGATGATCATGAAGAGTATTGCGCAGCTCGGCTTCAAGATCACCGACGTGAAGATCCTGCTCAACTCACACTCTCACTATGATCACGCCGG
>JANLYJ010000445.1:0-7124 GCA_031365555.1 Gemmatimonadaceae bacterium
CGACGATGACATTGGCGGACCCTATCCGCCGCCGTCGCGTGACCCATTTCTCGAAACTCTCAATGCTGCCGGGTACGAGGCACGCGAAGGTGAAAATCCGCGTGCAAGAGAAACCCTCATTGTCCTCTACGGTGACATTCGTGCTTGGAAAGGCCGGCCTGGCTACTCCGACAAGTCAAAATCCGCTCTTTCGCAGGCCGCAGAGCGAGCAAAATCGCGCGGCCACAAAATGTCAGTAATTCAGTTCAGTCATCCGCGTCTCGCGGGCGAAATACCTGTCGATGCTCCGGTGCTGTGCGCCTGGGGCGGAGAAGAACCAATGCAGCGCGCGGCGGCGAGAGTTCTCTCTCGCGGCGAGTCGGTGAGCTAACCACGTTTCCAATGGAGTCAGCATGACCGAAGAAAAGGGTCTTTCGCCACTGAAAGTTTTCGGGCAGCCGAAAATGTTCGCGCTGGTTCTGCTCGGTTTTTCATCGGGACTTCCGCTGCTGCTTACGAGCAAAACGCTGCAGGCGTGGATGACAGTTGCAAAGGTAGACCTGACTACGATCGGACTCTTCAGTCTCGTCGCTCTTCCATATTCGCTGAAGTTTCTCTGGGCACCATTGCTCGACAGGTACGTTCCGCCATTCCTTGGCCGCCGCCGCGGATGGCTGCTCATCACGCAGGTGCTGCTCATAGTGGCGATCGCTGCAATGTCCACGCACGATCCCCGTACAGGCCTGCAGATGCTTGCAGTGAATGCATTTCTGATTGCGTTCCTCAGCGCCAGTCAGGACATCGCGGTCGATGCATACAGGACTGACGTGCTCGATCATCGCGAGATGGGTGCAGGCGCGTCAGTGTGGGTGATGGGTTACCGCATCGCACTTCTCGTGACCGGCTCGGTGGCGTTCCTTCTGGCCGACCGGATGCCATGGCCGAAAGTGTACATCGCACTTTCCGGCCTGCTGCTCGTTGGCGTTATCGGGTCCTTCATCGCTCCGGAGCCAAAGCTCAAGGACGCTCCGCCGCGCACACTCGGTGAGGCCGTCCGTTTTCCATTCCAGGAATTTTTTCAGCGGGCAGGAATGGGACAGGGGATCGCTGTCCTTGCCTTCATTGTTTTCTACAAGTTTTCCGACAGTCTCGCTGGAAGCATGACGACTCCCTTCCTGCTCCAGACCGGATTTACACAAACCGAAATCGGCGTGGTGCTGGGCGGGATCGGAATGATTTCGACAATCATCGGAACTCTCATCGGTGGTTCCGTTGTTGCGAAGGTCGGAATCAATCGCGCGCTCTGGATTTTTGCTGTTTTTCAGGGGCTGAGCAACCTGACCTACTATGGGCTCGCTCTCGCAGGGAAGAACGCGAACTTCATGATGTTCGCAATCGTCGTCGAAAATCTCGGACTGGGTTTCGTGACGGCCGCGCTGATCGCGTTCCTCATGAGCGTGTGCAACAAGAAGTACTCAGCGACCCAGTTCGCGCTGCTCTCTAGCCTGATGGCTGCAAGCCGGGACATCATCGTTGCGCCGGGTGGAAAGATCGCCGAGACATATGGGTGGCCGACCTTTTTCATCATCACCGTGCTCGCGGCCATTCCTTCGCTGCTGCTGCTTCCGATCGTTGCGCCGTGGGGAAAAGAAACTCCAACGGCGGCTGCTCCACACTCGGGAGAATCCGAGGCTACAGCCTAGGGTTCCACCATGTCCCGGTCTCGCCAGAATCGCGCGGCGAGAACCGTGACATTGTCGGGAGCGCCGGTTTCCTTTGCGCGGGCAACAAGGTTGGTGCACAGCTGCGCAACGTTCGTCTCGTCGCCGGCCATCCGCGCAATCCGGGACGCCTCGACCTGATTGGAGAGTCCGTCGCTGCAGACAACCAGGACGTCGCCAGTCTTGAGCTTGTCGCGCGTGAGCTCGGGAACTACCGACTCTTCGGGGCCGAGCGCCTGGAGGATGATGTTTCGATGTTCGCTTTGAGCTGCCTGTTCGGGTGTCAGTCTGCCAGCGTCGATGAGACGCTGCACAAGTGACTGGTCCTTGGTGAGCTGTCTCGCAACTCCGCCGCGAACTACGTACGCCCGGCTGTCTCCCACCTGTGCAAAGTACGCCTGGTCTCCCATCACGAGCGCGACGGTCGCAGTCGTTGCCATTCCCCTGTGCTTGGGATTATCACGTGCGAAAGCGAGAATCTCCCTGTTGGCAGCTTCGATGGCCATCTTCAGCGTATCGGCAATCGCGACAGTACCGCGCAGTGCGCCAGACTCATGTGCTTCACGCAGCTGATCGAAGATCGCGAGAGTTGCCAGTGAGCTGGCAACGTTACCCGAAGCAGCTCCACCAACGCCGTCCGCCACAATAAGCAGTGTCGGACGTGCGTGTACGTGAACCGAATCCCGCGTGGACGCAGTTATCGGCTGATGTTCTGTAAGGTCGGCAAAAAGGAACGAATCTTCGTTCCGCTGCCGGACAAGCCCCACATCGGAGACGCCGGAAATCTCGAGATTTCCGTCCGATACGAGGAGAAATTCGGAAGTGTGCGGTTCGGGTTGTTTCATGCTGTGCATCTGACCATTCTCGAATATAGGAAGTGAGGCCACTCCTTGCGTCGGGTCATTTCCTGTTCGACGTTGTTGGTACCACCTATGCGTAACAATTCGTCTATGAAACTACCTACGAAAAGTTCAGCATCCGGATTCGTTGCCGTCCTCATTGTTTCTGCCTGTTCCCCCGGTAGAAGCGTTGCTCCGGTCCCCATTCCGGTTCCATTGCCCGCACCTGCTGTTGCCAGGGCACCTCTGCCGCCATCCAGCCCCAAGCTGCCTCCAATTCCGGAAGCGCTCGGCCCACTGGCCATCAAGGTCCAGTACCCATCCGCGAATGCAACAATTGCGGCAGTAGATTCGAACTTCATTCACGGGCAGGTCGGGAACGGAGAAGCGGGTCTCACCATAAACGGAGTCCTTTCGCCAGTGTGGCCGAATGGATCATTCATGGGTTGGCTGCCATTGCCAACGCCAACTGCTGAGACCGATTCATTGGGGCGAACGATCTACGTCGGTGTTTACAACATTGTTGCTGTGGTTGGCTCCGACACGGCCCGGCTCGTTCACAAGATCCGCATCACTCCTAAGCCAGTCCCTTCTGGTGTTCAGCCGGCCGGACCCGCGCCTGTTTCTCAGCCGACCTACGCCGCGCTTGGGGCACAGCGAACATCGGCAGCACTCAAGGGAACGGAGTCAGCCAGATGCTTTGGATCGCTACGCACATGTTTGCTGGCGACGCCTGCACTCAGCGACACGGACAGAGTAATTGTCGGGCGGCCTACGCCCACAGGGACATACAAATGGATATTGCTCCCCGGTACGTCGGTCCAGGTGATTGCCACACAGGGTGACATGGCCCAGGTGCAGCTGGATGCCGGCCAACAGATATGGATTTCCAAGTCGGACATGAATCTCGCGGAAGCTGCGACCACACCGGTCAAACTCACGGCCGGTGCCGCGCATGTCGATGCAGCAGCTGATTGGATTGACGTTGTAATACCTGTTTCATCACCGCCTGCATATCTCGTCGATGAGAGTGCGACCGGCCTGACCGTAACTCTGTATTCAGTCAGTTCCGCGGCTGCGAATCCCGCCACACTGGTTTCGAAGGACACCTATGTGAGCGCAGTGCGTCAGAGCGGTACCACCGAAAGGACCGTCTACTCAATCGATCTCAGCTCTGCACCTTACGGATATCTGCCGCTTTACCAGAATGGAACATTCATTCTCCGGTTGCGTCGTCCACCTCTCGTCGATCCGGCATCTCCGCTGCGAGGGTTGACGATCGCTGTCGATCCCGGGCACCCGCCAATTGGCGCAACGGGCCCGACCGGTCTTTGGGAGCCGCGTGCAACGCTTCCTGTTGGATTCAGAGTGCGTGATCTTCTCCTCGAGCGGGGAGCCAATGTCGTGATGACGCGCTCGGGTGACGAAGATGTTGATCTCAGCGTGCGCCCGACAGTCGCTCGTAAAAACAACGCGCACGCTTTCGTCTCGATTCACCTGAACGCACTGCCGGACGGTGCAAACCCGTACACCAGTCAGGGGACGAACACGTATTGGTTCTATCCACATTCCACGCAGCTTGCGCAGAATGTTCAGAGGAACCTTGTGGACGAAATGGGTCTCAGCGACAAGGGAATTCATTACGGAAATTTTGCGGTAATCCGGGGAAGCTGGATGCCGTCGGTGCTCGCCGAGGGTGCGTTCATCATGATGCCGGACCAGGAGGCAGCAATGCGGACTGCAGAATACCAGGCGCAGTACGCGCGCGGAATTGTTCGCGGGCTGGAGGATTACTTCCGCACCTTAGCGCGCCAGCGGTGAAATGGAAATTTCTTGTTGCAGCGCTGACACTTGGCGCTGCAACTGCCGGCGCGCAGGTATCGCCGGATGCGAACTGGCTTACGCTCCGAACTGAACACTTCAACATTCATTTCACTCCCGACCTCGAACACGAAGGTCGCCGCGCAGCTATCAACGCCGAGCGCGCTTACAGTCAGCTAGCCGCGGAGCTTGTAGCGCCGAAAAGCAAAATCGAACTGGTGATTTCGGACAATGTAGACTTCACCAATGGCTACGCGAGCGTCTTTCCGTACAACACGATTGTCGTGTTTGCACACCCGCCGATCGACGCGATGTCGCTGCGCAACTACAACGACTGGAATCAGCTGGTCATCACGCACGAGCTGACTCACATCTTCCATCTGGATCGCGCCCGCGGACTTTGGGCGCTCGGCAGAAACATTCTGGGTCGTCATCCTGCCTTTTTCCCGAATGCCCTGGGTCCTGCCTGGATGACTGAAGGACTAGCCGTGTATTACGAGTCGAGGCTCACGGGTACGGGCCGTCTCGAGGGAAGTTTCCATTCGATGGTCGCGCGCGGCGCTGCATCTACCGGGCGGATACCTGGCCTGTCCGATCTATCAAGGGCAACGACGCAGTTCCCGGGCGGTGAAATCGTCTATGTGTATGGATCCCTGCTATTCGACTACCTGTCGCAGACACGTGGTCCGGAATCCATTCGCAGCTTCGTGGAAGAATCAGCAATTGCGCTTCCATTTTTTCGCGGCAGGGCAGTAAAGCGTGCATTCGGAATCTCATTTGAGGCTGCGTGGAAGCACTGGTCTGACTCGCTGCTGCGGATAACGCCGCGGACACCGGGTGCTATGGCGCAATGGAGAGATCTCACGCCTGATGCGCGCGTCGCGCAATTCGCACGATGGAAGGGAGACACGCTGCTCGCGACAGTGTCCAACGGCAAAGAATCGTTATCTGCATTCAACATTCAGCTCAACGGTCACCGGACAGCTCTGGGAAGACGCAACGATGTGCAGGCAAATCTTCCGCTTCCGGACGGCTCCATCCTGTTCGCACAGCCCGAGTATCTCAGCCCGTACGAAATTCGCAGCGACCTTTTCATTCAGCGTGGCAGTGACCAAACCAGGCTCACACGCGGAGCTCGGCTCACAACTCCCGACGTCAGTCGCGCGGGAAGAATCCTCGCGATCCAGGCAGTTCCGGGAACAACCCGCATCGTACTTGTGTCACGCGACGGGCGAGAGATAAAGCCTCTTGTCGATCAGTCGCTGGAAATGCAGTGGGCCGAGCCGCGCTGGGCTCCGGATGGAGTTCGCATAGCGGCGGTGCGAATCAGCAGGGGCGGGAGCTCGTCAATTGTGGTGATGGACACGACTGGAAAAATTCTGTCACGCACTGCCGAAGTTTTTGCCACCGATGCGACGCCTTCGTGGGGTGTTGACGGGAGCCAAATTGTGTTTGCCTCCGATCGGGACGGCGCCCCGCAGTTGTACGTATGGGGATTGAACGGCATTCCGCGCAGGATTTCTTCTGCCGTAACCGGTGTCATGTCTCCAGAGTTTTCGCCGAATGGAGAGCTGCTCGCGAGCGTGCTCTATACAGGAGCGGGATATCATCTTGGCGTGGCGCCGTTCGAGCTGAACGCGAAACTGGATCCAATGTCCGCATCGCTTCGTCGCAGCACCTGCGATAAATGCGTACCGTCGCGCGCGCTGCCCACTTTCGAGGAGAGTCAGGCCCCAGTTACTCCATACAGTGCCGCAGCGACGCTGCTTCCCCGGTATTGGGAACCTGTCTTCAGCAGCTCGACACTGGATGGAACCGAGTGGGGTTTGGCAACAAGCGGCTACGACGTGATCGCCAGGCATCAGTACGCTGCTACGGCGACGATGCAGACCCGCTACCACGAGCTCGCGGGATATGTCGCTTACCGGTACGCAGGACTAGGGGTACCAGTGCTCGACTTCGCGGTCGAACAGTCGTGGGATCGTGGAAATGTGTTCGCGAAGGGGACGGCGAATCCACTCGCGCGTATCGATCGCCGCGACCGAATTGTTTCGGCAAAGCTCACGTACGCGCGGCCCCGATTCCGTACGCTCACACAAATGGGACTAGGCGCAGATATCGAGACGAGGGACTATCGCACTTCTCCCGATTCGATCTTCGAGCGGCTTCCCGAACGGTTCAAGGGGACCACGAAATTTCCCGGGCTGAGTGCGAATGCATACTGGAGTAACGTGCAGCGACCCACGCTCAGCATTTCGCGGGAAGACGGAATTGTGCTGAGTGGCTCAGCGCGTCAGCGGTGGCGGCAGGGAACTTCCGGCCTCTCGACGCGGACCTTCGTCGGGACGACAGCCGCGTATAAATCACTCAACCTGCCCGGCTTCGCACATCACGTTATTGCTGCTCGCGCTGCGGCCGGGTATGCAGACAGCCGGGCAATTTCCAATCTCTCCGTCGGCGGCATTAGCGGAGCGTCACTTGATGTCATTGCAGGTTATGGGATTGGAGGTTCGTCGCGCACTTTTGGAGTGCGCGGTTTCTCCCCCTCGGCGGAACGAGGCATACGCGCTTTTGCTGGTTCGGTGGAGTATCGCTTTCCGCTCGCCGCTCCCGGCCGGGGGATCCGGTGGGTGCCGCTGTTCCTGGATCGGGTATCGGGCGATCTGTTCGGCGACGCAGGGCGCGCCTACTGCCCGGCCGGAGCTGTGGCGACCGCTGAAGCCTGCCAGAGCCGTGATGTCGGGAATCTTTGGATCGGGTCTGT
>JANLYJ010000142.1:0-2929 GCA_031365555.1 Gemmatimonadaceae bacterium
ACTGCGGCGAGCTGCTTGGTCGCGAGCGCCGCGCTCGAGCCAACCAGTCCGCCGCTGCTTCCGCCACTCGTGACTGCCGAACCTTCGAGCTGCAGCAGCGACGCAGACGGCTTTCCGAACGCGAGATAGGCGAGCAGGTCACTCTGCGGAATCGGCGGCTGTGCATCGCTCTCGAGCGCGATCGTCGGATTGAGCATCGTCCCGCCAAGCACGATGCGAATCCGGATTGCTTCGCGCGTGGGGAGGCGCACTTCGTATTCGGCAGTTCCCTGAAGTGCAGGATTGATCTCCTGAGTATTCATGAACGTCGCCGAGCCACGTTTGATCTGGAACCGCTTGGTTAGGAAGTTGTACTCGCCGCGCTCGGAGAGAATCACCCCATCAAGTAGGAGAGATTCCTTGGCGCGGTTCACGCTGACCAGCAGATCGCCATCGCTGTAGATCTCGACATTTGCGTCGCGGTTGCGCACAAACACATCCCGGTCGATGCGCAGGGCTACGTCCATTCGCAAATTGGCGAGCAGCGGCGACTGCGTCGGGAAGAGCTCCTTGTTGGCAGCAATGGCAGTGTCGAGCACATTGAACAGTGCCGGATCATCCCGGCCAATCACATTGCTCTTCTTGGCTTCCGGAATGTAGATGACGCCGTCCCGGACCCGAACGGCACCCGTGACATACACATTGCCGAATGGCCCAACAATGTTGAGTGTAGAAATCGCGCGAATGTTGCCCAGGTGATTGTCCAGGACTCGCGCGTTATCTGACTGGACTTTGAGGTCCAGCGTCGGGCTTTTCATGTTCGCGATGCCGAGTCCACCCCGGACCGAGATCCGGCCATTACTGTTGCCCGCAATCGAGTCTATGACGACCGTATCGGAAAGAAGGCGGATGGAGGCGTTGATCTGTTTGATATCGATGCCAGCGGGGACCAGGCGAGCAGCGCCGTCTGCCAGCTTGAATTCACCTGTTACACGCGGCTTGTTGAGGGTACCCGCGACTTTCACGTTCGCTGTGGTCTTGCCGCGAACATTGGTGATGACGTCGTTGAACGAAGGAATCAGGTCGAGGGGAAGACTGTCAGCCGTAACGTTTAGCGCCATCTCACGGTCTGTTGGGAACCGCGATCCAGTGACGCCGGTAAGGGCCAGGTTGATCGGAATCGTTCCTTCTGCGACCAGCAGTCCCGGGTGCAGGTGTGTTCCTGCCTGCAGCAGCTCCGCCTTCCCGGTGAGCGTCTGATTCGCGTAGCTCACCGTTCCATGGACTTCGGGAATTTTGCTCCCGTCGTACACAAAATTCTCGGTGCCGAAACTTCCACTGAATGTCGGATTGGCTGCAGTGCCGGCCGCTTTCATGTCGAGTGATACGAATCCACTTGCGGGGATGTCGCTCTCGAGCAGCGCGATTGCGTCCCCGACATTGAAGTTGTCAACTGCAAGCTGAAAGCTCGCAGGTCCCTCTTTAGGTATCAGTCCGTCGAGGAAAATGCGGCCATTGGCGCGGTTCCTGAGCTCGAGGTGCTCGACGTCAACGCCCGCAGTTCCCCAGTGAATTGTGGACGCCTGCGTGCTCTTCCAGAGCGTTGTGTCGAACCTTAGCTGGAGATCGTTCAACCGGACTTCATTGCGATTCTTGTCGAGGAGGTAGTCCGCATTCAGCGAATAGTTGCGCGCGTTGTCCTGCCGGATGGTAAGCCCCACCGTACCGCGCGGTTTTTGGTATCCGATCTTTGCGGTCACGCTGTCCATCTGGAATCCACCCGCAACAACATTGGACGCAATCGCGTTCACCTTCACCGACGAAGTTGGGGTGCGCGCATTCAGCCATTCGTAGTCGGCAGTGAAAGCCTGGACCGTATTGCCGCGTGCGACGACATCCTTGCCACTCGCAGTTCCGCGCAGTCCAAAATTCCTGATGTTGCCGGTTGCCACTCCATCAGCGCGCACCGTCCCCGACAGCACCTTGTTGGCAACAACTGCGGGTGTGTCTACTACGACTGGCGGAAGTGTGCGTCCTGTTACTGCGCGCTCGACTTCGGTCTTCTTATCGAGGGCTGTGGAATCAGCTTTGGCCTGTGCAACGCGGCGAGCCAGAATCCCCGGGCGGGGAGCGGTTACACCAGTATCCTGTCCCGGAATCCATCCTGCAAATTTTGCAAGCGAGTCGACTGCGACATGGTAGCGTAGTTCGCCGGAAGTTCCTGCGCGGAGACCAAAGGTGCCAGCCGCTGTAGCGATGCCTTCTTTCAGGATGACTGTTGCAGTGTCAACGTTGGCCATGCCATTCGCAATCCGCACGCGGACTTGCGCGCCATCTACCGAGAGAGTGTCGTAGCTGGAGGCAGAGACATCGGCGATGATTGTAGATGTCATTGTCGCGGGATCGGTACCGCGTCCCTTCGCTGACGCAAATGCAGTGATCGACGTCCTGGGGGCCTTGGACACAATCGCGTTTGCATTGAACAGCTTTGCATTCGCCGTGAGATCGTATCCCTTCGCCCTGCTCTCCAGATCCATCCGGCCATGAAGATTCAGTGACCCGCCATCGGAGAATCCGAGGTCGGCATTCACGGCAAAATCACGGAGCGAACCAACGAGCCTGAATGGACCGGCTGCCGATCCGCGCAGTCCGATCTTTGGAGCAAACTGACCGACGGTCGCAAGTGAGAGTGGACGCAGTCGCGCGTCGATGTCGAACCATGGCGTGCCCGCCGCTCTGAATGCGGCCTTCCCAACCACGTTCGACCGGCCAGTGCGGTCGACGTGAGTGACATCGCCCTGCGCGCGCATCAGTCCGTCAGTTTCGCCATTGAGTGTGACCGGACCAGTGAGCGTTCCACCAATCGGCAGCGTCGGCATCCACTGTTTCAGGAGCGCGACCTGAAGCGGCATCAGCCGCAGCTTGAGATTATTTGTACTGACCGACTTGG
>JANLYJ010000493.1:0-2537 GCA_031365555.1 Gemmatimonadaceae bacterium
CCCAAAGTTCTTGTCCTTCCCGCGCCCTCCGCGTAAACCCCGCGCTCCCCGCGTCGCCCTAGACTCGACGGCCTCTCGACTTCAAAAGCCGCAGGATAAACAGGAGCACTACTGCACCAATGAAGGCAACAAAGATTGTCCCTGCAATTCCACCCAACGGTGTAGCGACTCCGAGCTGCCGGAAAATCCAGCCGCCGAGGAAGGCACCGATGATTCCGATGATGATGTCACCAACAATTCCATAGCCGGTGCCACCCATCACAAGAGATGCGAGCAGACCTGCGACTAGACCTACGATA
This sequence comes from Gemmatimonadaceae bacterium, assembly GCA_031365555.1. Taxonomy (GTDB): domain Bacteria; phylum Gemmatimonadota; class Gemmatimonadetes; order Gemmatimonadales; family Gemmatimonadaceae; genus UBA4720. The sequence goes on from JANLYJ010000493.1 coordinate 300, forward strand.
AGCCAGGTGATCAAATCCATTGACTCTCCAGAAGGGGATAAGAAAAAATAGCTCCTCTTATGGTGTGCTCGCTTGCATCAGCTGCCCTGTTGTAAGGAGCTTGGACCAGGCAGCCAATCTCGCGCCGCCACGATAGGTCAGCTGGCGATATCGGCCGGTGAGTGTATCGAGGACCCAAATCTCCTTCGCTCCGCTTCTATTGGAAGTGAAAGCGAGATGCCGGCTATCGGGTGCCCAGGTAGGATCTTCGTTTTCGCCGACGTAGGTGAGCCGATTCATCTTGCGGTTGAACACGTCCACCGTCCACAGTTGGAAGTCACCCTGCTGCTGCATGAAGGCGACGCGGCTTCCGTCGGGCGACCAGTCCGGGCTCGTTCTGTATGAGCGCACACCCGCCACGCTCGGCGTCAGCTGAACTTCGCCGGTGCCGTCCACGTTCATCGTGAATATCTGCGGAGTGAGCCGCGCATCAGCTCCATTCCCCTGCCATCTGCGCGGTGATATATACGCGAGACGTGATCCATCCGGGCTGAAACTGGGCGATGAAGTTTCCTGAGTCGCATACGAAAAGCGGCGCGCCGGAACCAGTGTGTCGGCCTCGGTGATTACAAGATCGGTCGGACCAATTCCACCCGCTGCGTAAACGATGCGACGACCATCGGGCGTGTATGCCGGCGTAACATTCATTCCGCGCCGGGTCGCTTCGACGAATTTGACCTGACGGGTCCAGATGTCCACCTGTGCGATCTGCGTTCCCGCATTCGCAAAGTCGGTGAACACCACACGATTTCCACTCGGATGCCATGAGGGTGACAGTGCGCTTCCACTGTTTGTCACTGCGCGATCGTTGGCCCCATCGCTGTCCACCACCCGAAGTATTCCATTCTGCACATAGACCAGGCGGCTCTGTGCGTACCCGCGCTGACCGGTGATCCAGCGCGTAACTTCGTCGGAGACTCCGTGGACTGCCATACGATTCATGTACGTCAGGGAGTCGCGCGCAACAGAGTCATGGAACACCAGGACTGGAATCACTGAATCACGCTCCACCAGATCCCGGACCGCTGCAGCCCTGATACGCATGCCTTCTGCGATGGTCTCCATCATCAGGGAGTCGCGCTTTGCCTGGACAATCAGCTGCTTCTTTTTGTCTTTATCGCGCTTGCCGCGCGCGACGGTGCGGAGCGAGTCCCACACAAATTCAACGCGCATTAGTCCAAGGTGCGTCAGAGAGTCTCTTGTAGCATGCACGCGCATCACCGAATCACGAATCTCGGTAGGGCGCAGTGCTGGAACGACAGGCACGTGAAAGACCGCATCCTGCATCAGGCGCGCGAGCTTCACATCATAGTAGGTGATGCGCACGCCGCGCTGGTCGAGGCGAGGGATGAGCACCCCTCGCACCTTCATTTTCGAAAAGAACGCGTAGTTCGGCGCTCCATCGGCAAGAAATGCAGCGGGCGCTGAGACTGGATCGATATCGAGTGGACGCACCCGGTCGCCATAGTCAAAGTCCCGGTACAGAATGGAGCGAACGAATGTCGCTTTTGGATCAGTAGTTCCAATCACCACTGTAGGTGCCTGAATCTTTTGCTGCGCCGAGGCAGTCATTGGCAGCGCAATACCGGCGAGAACTGCGCTCACGCCCAGTGCGGATAGTCGAAGCATTTTCATGGAGGGATCAGCAGAAGTCAGCGGAGCGGGAAACCCGCACAGTTACAGCCCGGACATTTGACTAGTGCATCCGGCGTTCCGCTACGACAAAAGACAACTCAGCAGTAGGCGAAGTAACAGAAATCAAAGTGTGTTCGATTCCGTACTATTCGCTAGGCTGCTCCACGCGAATTACACGCGATGTAAGCCCGCAAGCGCGTTGCGTTCGCTTCCGGATCGGCGAGTCCTACGTAGCCGTCAGGACGGATTAAATAAAGTGCGTTCTCCGCGATTCCCTGTGCTCGGGCGGCGGAGCTCCATGCAAATTCGTGGAGTGGCGTGCGCAGCTCATTGCATGCCGCGGCGATCTCGGGCGATGCAATACCATAGATATGGGCCTGCCACTGGAGCGACTTCAACGCCGCGAAGTTGTCGCTCGAACCCATTACCACCCAGGGAAGACGGTCACCGGCACTGACTGCGCCTGCCTTTCCCTCGCTGAGCGGGCTCGCCCGATACTCGACGTTGGTCTGAGAGACAGTTCTGAAGAGGAGCCGCTCGGCGAAATCGGGAAGGGCATCAGTC
>JANLYJ010000502.1:0-4093 GCA_031365555.1 Gemmatimonadaceae bacterium
CAATGGGTCTGGCGCCTTTCAGGAAGAAAAGTGGCTGGGGAAGACGCTCTTCTTCGGCGATGAGACGGCTGGCCCTACGGTGAGCATCACAGTGCGCGATACACGCTGCTCCATGATCAGCCTGAACCCGGACACAATAACCGCGACACCTGATGTACTGAAAGCGGTTGTCCGCGCAAACAATACCAATGCAGGTGTCTACGGTACCGTGACGCGGACAGGGTCGCTTTCAGTTGGCCAGTCGATTTCTATCAAATAGGCGGATTCGCTCTACCTGCCGAGCCAGTAAGTCGCCTTCACCTGAAACACGTTGGTCGGGCGATCGCTAAACAGGGCGGAACGGTCGCGGCTGAAAGAGAAATCTCCAAAGTTGTCGAAGCCTTCCCGCTGCTGTGTCCAGACGAAGAACAGGGTAGAGCCTGGACGGTATTCCCAGCGCATGACTGCAGTCCCTCTCAGCGAACGCACGTTGAAATTTGGATTGCCAAAAGTAAACGGCTTGGCTGCGCCAGTGCCGTCAGGGTCGACACTATAGGTCTTAGCCCCGCCCGCACTGGTTGAAGCCGCAATGGTGCTTCCGTTGTCTGCACCATAGTGAATCATCTTCGGTGACTTGACTGCTGCAAACTCCTTGAAGCTTGTGTAGCTGCCGCTAGCCAGGAAGGGCTGAGCAAAAAGCTGGAGCGAAAGATTAGGAGAGAAGGTCGTGTTTACGCGCGTGTCAACTGAAAACGTTTTCTGTTCCAGGCGTCCGAACACATAGCGCGTGCCACCGAAACCGGCCGGAGCAGTCACGTCCTTAATGGAGGTCACGAACTGCTGCGCCGTGTAATCCCGGTCCCAACCCGGACTGACTGTGAGCGTGGTCGAAGTTGACGGCTTGTAAGTGAGCGAAGGGTAGAATGCCAACCGGCCCCCTTCGTCAGTACCAACAGGCGTCGAGAGATTTACGTTCATGCCCCATACTGTGCGCTTGCGGCTGTCGCCACTCAGGCTGGCGTTGTAATAGTTGTAGCCGTAGTGCACGACTGTTGGCCCACCGCGCGTAAGACGATCGTCGTAGTACGTAGGATGCAGGATTGCAAACACTCCGCCGCTCAAATAGTTCTTCAGAGTCGCGTTTACGCCGGCATGATACTCGATGTCTGTCCGAGCACCCTCATAGTTGTACTGCTGCTGCACACCCGCGCTCGACCATGCATTCCGGTACCATCTGCCTGGAGTTGTCCACTGCCTTGCAACATTCGCGAGCATGAACTTGTAGTCCGAACGATTCAGCACTCCGACGTCGTTTGTCTCAAAGCCGGGGCTTCGCCAGTTCTGCATTGCCTCCCACAGCCAATCGCCGGTGTCCTTGGATAGCCGCGCGTAAAATCCGTAGCCGTTCAAGGTCGTGCGGCTTGGATCGTAGTTCGTTGAAAAGAGTCCGTCGCTCTTCTCCGTGCGTCCGAGCCGGTTGTAGTAGCGGGCGCTGGACTGTTGTGCGCGCCGAATGGCGGCAGTGTCGCCGTTTATTCCGGTCAGCGCCGTCTGGAGGTTGAACGAATACGCGCGATTGGCCCAGTGATGGTCGATATCGAAACCCATCGCGCCGCCACGGCTTCGCAGCCGCTGCACTTCGTCTGCGTTTGTCAGGCGTCTATTTACAAGTGTACCAATTGTCCCAATACGCGTAGCGCCGCCACGCAAATCCTTTCGCAGCCGGCCAATGAAATAATTGGTGAGCGGTTCGATCTCCTGCGTCTGGTCGGCCGCTTGTCCCGCGAGGCGGAAATCAGCGGTTTCGCGGTTCGTGACCGCATCCATGATTCCCACCGTCAACCCACCTTTCGTGCGCCCGGTGACTTTCGCGGCACCAAGTATCGAGGTTGCGTCAGTTGCGTCAATGTATTCGGCGCGAGAGCCCACAAGGCCTGCAAGCTGCGGCGAACGTCCAATGCGGCGTGTGTAAATGAAATTGAGACTGGACACGTTGCTGCAGAAATAGCAGTTGAAGCCCCCATTGGAGAAATATTGGGAGTTGGAGATGAAGAACGGTCGCTTTTCCGAAAAGGTCGTTTCGAACACTGACAGGTTCACAACTGCCGGATCAACCTCGACCTGACCGAAGTCGGGATTTACAGTCGCATCGAGCGTGAGCGCGGAAGTGAGGTTCACCTTCACATCGCCGCCGGCGCGATAGGTCATCTCCCTGTCACTGTGATATGGATCTCCCGGTGCAGCGCGCCCCATCTTCGCTCTGGATGTTACATAGGGTACGATTTCGGTCTGTCTCGGAATGGATGTCAGTTTCATCCCTTCGAGCGTGCCGAAGTATGCGGGGCCCCCGAATTCGTTGGCGCGCCAGAATGCCCACATGTCCTGTTCGTTCAGGCGATCGATAGAGCGCCAAACCTGCATTCCCCAAATCTGCGCCGAGTCGCGCGCAAAGCGGAGCTGTGAAAGTGGAATGCGAAACTCCGCGATCCAGCCGAGCGAATCGATGCTCGTTGCACCTTCCCACACAGGGTCGAAAGAAGTGTCGCCGTTGGCGTGATCGCCTTTGACGCCGAGCGGGTTCAGTTCGAACCACATCCGCGTGTTCTTATCGTGGAAGGGGTCGAGCACCAGCGCGATCTTATCGGAGGTAAGCGATCCGTCATTCAACAGCTGGTCGCGGCGTGTAAGGACTGCGCGAACGCCATTCTTTCCCATCGAGTCGAACATTCTTGCGCCGATGTAGATGGCTCCATCGTCGTACAGGACTCGGATTTCCGTTCTTTCGCTTGGCGCTTTGCCTTCGTTGGGCACCGACTGGACAAGGTCGCCAATTGGCTTCGCCGATGCCCAGGCAGTTTCGTCAAGTTTCCCGTCGATAGTGACGGAACCGGACCTGCGGGCGGCATTCGCCACGGGGCGTGCATCAGCCTGGGAACGGGTCGGTGATTGTGCAATCAGAGGGGCAGCAGCAATTGAGCTGGTGAGCGCGACAACCAGGCAACGACCGAACGATGCGTATTTCAATTAGATATTCCTGAGCGGGGAGCGGTGAACCGAGATTGCCAGTTAGACAATAACTACGGGCTAAAGGTTCACAGGGTTCCTACCGATGGTGAAGGCGCGCTCTGAGGGTCAGATTAACCAGGCAAACACTTGGTTCTTACAGTTTTGGCGTTCTTTATAGAAACGCATGTCGATTTCGGCGGGTTCCGTTCGACGTATCTGAAGGAGCGGTGAAGAGAATCGAATTATTCGAGCCCTCGGACCCGCAATCAATCCGGAGAACCACATGTCGCTCTCGACTCAGAAGACCAACAACCGCCTCCTGTGGGCAGCCCAAATCGTTGCCGCCGCGCTTTTCCTTTTTGCCGGATCGATGAAGTTCATCATGCCTGTAGAAGAGATGCAGCAGGGTCCCCTGATCTTCCCGCTCGCCTTCATCTATTTCATTGGGGTGTGCGAGTGTCTCGGCGCTGTCGGACTGATTATACCGTCAGCGTTTCGAAATCGTACCTACCTGACGCCTCTCGCCGCGGGCGGATTGTCCATCATCATGGCGGGAGCCGCTCTCTTAAGCATGCTTGCAATTAGTGTTGCCGCGGGAATCTTTCCGGGAGTCATTGGCCTGATCACCGCGTGGATTGCGTACGGTCGCACCCACGTTGTGCCGATCGCAAGCATTGATCGCAGTAGTGCACTCGGTTTGGCCTAACTCACTCATACAGCGGAGATATTGTTATGAAATACATGATGTTTATCAAGCACACCGAGGACTATCGCGGAATGGAGATCCCAAAGGGACTTATTCAGGCGATGGACAAGTTCATCGGTGAGAAATCAGCGCAGGGAAAATTCATCGATGGCGCGGGACTCAAGTCGAGTCACCAGGGGAAGAAAATTCAGTTGCGCGACGGAAAGATAACGGTCGTTGACGGTCCTTTCACTGAGAGTAAGGAGATAGTCGGCGGCTACGCCATCGTAGATCTGGCGTCGGACAAGGAAGCGCTGGATATGGCGGTGGAGTTCATGGAGCTGCACCGGATGCATTGGCCCGAGTTCAACGGCGAAAGTGAGCTGAGGCCCTTCGAGACTGGAGCGCCTGGTTCGGAATAGA
>JANLYJ010000018.1:0-5053 GCA_031365555.1 Gemmatimonadaceae bacterium
GTGCCCGCGAATAATGCGAGATGTATTCTGAAGCTGTGCGCCGCTGTCAGCGAAAAAAGAATTCCACCCTTCAACCCCGCGCTCCAGCGTAGCGCGCTGAAAATCCCGCTCGGCGAGCTCGAGTTTTTCCGACGTCGACTGACCGTGCGCCGCCTTCGTTGCAAGCAGCAACATCGCAGCAAGAATTTTGAATTTCATATGCTCAAGTATGTGGTCTGGCTGCTTTGCTCACCACCTCCTGCGGCATTGACCCTGAAAGAATGTGCCGCCTTCGGCGGCGAGTTCACGGAGGCACGGAGTTCACGGAGAACTGAAACTTCTGTGGTTACGACATTGACCCTTTTGTGCGCGTGTCGTTCCCATCAGTTGGCAGTTTTCCGTGAACTCCGTGACTCCGTGAACTCGCGGCCAAAGGCCGCACCCCCTTTCCCTACCAGCACGGCAGTGGCCATTCAAAATCAATTACCGAGCGAACCAGTACGTCGCTTTTACGAGGAATGTGTTCGACGGACGTCCAAACACGTCACGCGTGTCGCGCCCGAACCGAAAATCACCTTCGAGCGGAGTGAAAGCGCTGCGCTCCTGCTGCCACACGAAGAAGACCGCTGAACCGGTACGATACTCCCAGCGCATGACGGCGTTGCCGCGCAGCGACTGCGTGCGAAAATCAGGATTCGAGATTGCAAACACCGCCGATGGTCCCGTTCCATCCGGATCGACATTGTACGACTGAACTTTTCCACCGCTCGTTACAGGAGTAATCGTGCTGCCCGACGACCCGTAGAAATTGTAGTCCAGTGTTGCCGGAGTCTTCAGGTCCTTGAACCGGGTATATGCCCCCGACGATGCGAACGGCTGGAGGTAGCTCTGGAACGAGAGGGCGCGTGACAGCGTCCACTCTGCGCGAATGTTTGCCGAGAGTGTTGTCTGCCTGAGATCCGCGAAGACATACCGTCGGCCGAACGTGCTCGTCGCATTCGCATCGGTGACGGAACGCACGAATGCGTATGTGTTCAAATTCTGCTCGAAGCCGGGAGAGATGCTGATCTTTACGTTCGAGCTCGGGCGAACGTCGAAACCCGGATAGATGGAGCGATAGTAGCCTCCATCTGCGTCCCCGTAGTAGTTCATGTTCCAGTAAATGGGAATGCGCCGTTTGCTATCCGAACCACCGTAAGTGTAGCCGCCCCAGTTGGTGGGCTGCTTTCCAAGCGGACCGCCGCGGGTCTGACGATCGTCGATATGTTGCGGATCATATTCCCCGCCTGCGCCCATATACCAAAGGTTATTAAATGTCAGATTCGTTTCGCCGAAGAAACTCGTCCAGATTTTGTCTCCGCCAAAATTCCAGGCGTGGTTCATCCCCCCGCCGTAGCTGAAATTGCGGAGCAGCTTCCCTGGCGTGTTTTCGTTGTTGAACACGCTCATGCCAACGTTCCGATAGTCCACTCGGCCCATGAACCCGAGATCATTCACCTCGAAACCGGGGCTGACCTGTTTCGCTGTGATAGCTACGCCCAGGTCGCCTGCCTTGGTCAGACCGAGAGTTTCCGAATGGCCGCTTAGAGAGGTGGCGTTCGGATCGACGTCGAGGTAATCGGCATCGGGTCGCTGATAGTACCGGGCACTCGATCGCTGCGCATTCGTGATTACAGGTACCGTCCCGGCAATTGCAGAGCGACTCACCGCACCTGCAAGCAGCCATTGCCTGTTCGCGAAACGGTGTTCGAAATCACCAGTAATTACGTTCGCATTCGAGCGAAGCAAATTCTTGAAAACCGCGTCGTCAACCCTGCGCAGCACCGAGGTACCGCCAATGCCAACCAGCGTCTGTCCGCCACGCAAGTCTCTGCGCACACGACCGATCAGGTAGTTGGTGAAGGGCTCTACCGGCGTCGTTGTCCTAATCCCTTTCCCGTCATCAACTTCTGCTTTTTCTTCCGCGGTGACTGCGTTAAGAAGTCCAACCGTCCACGGTCCGGTTTTGCCACTGAGCTTCGCAGCGCCGAGAATCGTCGTAGCCTCTGGCGCATCGACGTATGTGCCTGGCGCAAATCGCTGTGGCCTACGCCCGATCCGCCGCGAGTAGAAAATCTGCTGATTGCCGAACTGCGGACCACCGCGAACGCTGCCGAGATTGAAGATGCTGGCTCCTTCCACAAAAAAAGGCCGCTTCTCCGGGAAGAATGACTCAAAGGCGGACAGATTTACGACTGCAGGATCAACTTCGACCTGGCCGAAGTCCGGATTGATAGTTGCCGTGAGTGTCAGTCCATTGGGAAGCCCGAACTTTACGTCGCCGCCGATTGACGGTCTCGTGTCGTTCGCATTGTAGAACGGATTTGCAGGATTGCCGGGTGCGCGCGTGAGCTTTGTGCTGACGTAGGGAAGAACTTCAAGACGGCGCGGAATTGGAATGTCGCTGATTCCCGTTAGGTCTCCTGCCATCGAGAGATATCCCGGGTCACCGGGCTTCCACGGACTCCATGAAACGCGCTCACTTTTGCGCGCGATGTCGCGCTGAACCTGAAGGCCCCACACACGCTCTTCACCTTTTGCTGCGCCGCCGAAACGCAGCTGTGAAAATGGAATTTTGTATTCGGCCGTCCAGCCTTCCTTATCAACACTCGTTGCAACTTCCCAGACCGCGTCCCAATTCAGGTCCTCATTTCGGTCATCCGAGTGGAGCACGTCCTTCTGGACTCCGCGCGGATTGGTCGCGAACCGAAAACCGTTGCGGCGGTCGTGGTACGAGTCGATGACAACGTGAATCCAGTCGGAATAGATACCTGTTGCATCGCGACGTGCGAGCTGCGCGGCTATTGAATCAGGGTGCGAGTCGAACGCGCGAACGCCGACATAGAGCGCGTTATCGTCATACGTGATCCGTACTTCCGTTCGCTCTGTTGCCGGCTGGCCCGCCTTTGGATAACTCTGGGTGAAGTCAGATTCAGGTTTGGCCGACGCCCATGCGGCGTCGTCCAGAATGCCATCGATCTTGACTGCACTGTTTGCGCGGACCGCGCGCATCGAGCGCACCACCCGTGTTCCGTTCTTCTTGTTTAGTGTGTCAGGGCCAGGCGTAGTCTGCGCAGTTCCAACAGAGGGTAGGAGGCAGATTGCAAAGAGCAAAGCGATTGCAGACTGGATTCTTTTCATGATGAGGAAGGGAGAACAGTAAGGAGTTGCGTCCAAGTCTTTGACAGAGCCTGCCCCAAAAAGGTTCACAGGTCCTAAAAATTCACTACGCGAGCGGGTCAGCCGAAGATTCAGGGCAAAAAAAACCCCGCCTGTTGGGCGGGGCTTCAATCACTTCTATAGAAGGCTACCAGCGATAGTGGGCGAACGCCTTGTTGGCTTCGGCCATACGGTGGGTGTCTTCTTTTTTCTTGACTGCATTTCCTTCGCCCTTGCTGGCCGCAATTACTTCAGCGGCAAGCTTTTCGGCCATCGACTTCTCGTTGCGGTCGCGGGAGAATGAAATCAACCAGCGCATCGCGAGTGCAGTACGACGATCCGGACGGACTTCCACCGGAACCTGGTACGTAGCACCACCGACTCGGCGGCTCTTCACTTCAACTGCTGGCTTGAGATTCGTCAGCGCCTGTTTGAAGATCGTGACACCAGGCTGGCTGGTGCGGGTCTCTACCAGGTCCATCGCGCTCGAGAAGATGCGCTCGGCGGTCGACTTCTTACCCTGGTACATCAGGACGTTGATGAACTTGGAAACTGTCTGACTGTCGTAGCGTGCGTCAGGCAGGATCACGCGTTTTACGGACTTTTTGCGACGGCTCACTTCTTACCTCCAGCAGGTGCTCCGGCTTTCGGCTTCTTTGTGCCGTACTTGGAGCGGCTCTTGTTGCGGCCGTTCACGCCCGAAGCATCGAGCGATCCTCGGACGATGTGATAGCGAACTCCGGGAAGATCCTTGACACGACCACCACGAATCAGAACGATCGAGTGCTCCTGCAGGTTATGTCCTTCGCCGGGGATGTAGGCGGTGACTTCGAAGCCGTTTGTCAGACGGACACGCGCGACTTTGCGGAGCGCGGAGTTCGGCTTCTTTGGTGTGGTTGTGTAGACTCGGGTGCAAACGCCGCGCTTCTGCGGGTTGGACTTGAGTGCGGGCGCTTTTTCTTTCTTTAGAACGTCGCGACGACTCTGTCGGACGAGCTGATTAATTGTCGGCATTTACCATGGATCGACATGAACATTTCCGGCTCCGGAACGGAGGCGGTAGAGCCTTGTAATATGGCCATTTAGGGGGGGAGAGTCAACTGAGGGAGAACTGCAAACGGCCACTTAAGAACTTCAAGCTGGGAGCAGCACGCCGGGAGCTGGCAGCTTGGAGCGGCCCCCGGCCGCAGGCTCTTAGCGAGCTGCTCCGGGCTTGTAGCTCTTAAGTGGCCTTTTCCGACCTCCTAAGCGCCGCCGGCACGAGATAGAGGTCCAAATCCCGGCGAAATCGACTCCTCCCTGCCCGACTTCCATGGGTTCGGTTCGATTTCTACCACTGATTGTACTACCACTTAAGAAATACCGAGCTGGGAGCAGCTCGCTGGAAGCAAAAAGCTTGGAGCGGCTCCGAGCGCCGAGCTTATCGCCCGCTGCTCCCAGCTTGGTAGTTCTTAAGTGGTAGTTCATATTCTCCCCGTGAAGAAAACGGTTCTCCTCTACGGCACCCTCGGCGGCGCACTGATCACCGTGCTCAGCCTGATAGAGTACCGCTACCTAATCATCCAACATTCAGTTGAGATCTACGGCGCGCTCGTTGCGCTCGTGTTCACTGTCGCGGGCATTTGGCTCGGCCTGCGGCTAACGACACGTCGAGAACGAATAGTTGTAAAAGAAGTTGAGGTTCCAGTGCCAATGGACAGGTCAGCCGATTTCGTACCAATCCAGGCCAACATCGACCGGCTGGGGATTACGCCGCGCGAGCTGGAGATTCTGCAGCTGATCGCGCTCGGCATGAGTACCAAGGAAATCGCCGACGGGCTCTTTGTGAGCGAGAACACGGTCAAGACACACTCTGGCCGAGTCTTCGAAAAGTTGA
>JANLYJ010000028.1:0-1870 GCA_031365555.1 Gemmatimonadaceae bacterium
GAGCGGGCATGGTTTGCCCGCGCCGTCCGTGACGCAGGGCTCGTTTTCATCGGCCCGTCGGCTGAAGCAATCGAAGCAATGGGAAGCAAGGTTGCCGCCCGCACTCTCGCTACCGCGCACAATGTCCCAATCGTTCCGGGCACAACTGAACCGATCACCGATGTAGCGGCAGCCGAGAAGCTTGCCATGAAATTTGGTTTCCCCGTACTGCTGAAAGCCGCAGCCGGTGGAGGTGGCAAGGGAATGCGAGTCGTAAGGGAAGCAAAGGATTTCAGCTCCTCTCTCGACGCTGCACGGCGCGAAGCAAAGAATGCCTTTGGCGACGACGCTGTGTATATCGAGAAATACATCGAAGGGCCGAGGCACGTTGAGATCCAGGTTCTCGGCGACTCACATGGAAATATGCTGTCGCTTGGCGAGCGTGAATGTTCAGTGCAGCGTCGCCACCAGAAAATGATCGAAGAGGCCCCGAGCGTTGCCGTCTCTCCCGAGCTGCGAGCGCGAATGGGAGAGACTGCAGTTCGAGCTGCAAAAGCAGCAGGCTATGTCAACGCGGGGACGTGCGAATTCCTGCTCGACAAGAATGGAGATTTTTATTTCCTGGAAATGAATACGCGACTGCAGGTCGAACACCCGGTCACTGAGTTCGTGACGGGAATCGATCTCGTTCAGTGGCAGCTGAGGATTGCCGCGGGGGAAAAGCTTCCGTTCAGGCAGGAAGAAATTGTCCCGCGCGGTTGGGCAATTGAATGCCGCATCACAAGCGAAGATCCTTCCAACGGTTTTCTGCCTTCCACCGGTCGCATCGAGTACCTGCACATTCCCAGCGGCCCCGGAGTACGGTGGGATTCGGGAATCGAAACGGGAAGTGAAGTGGGGCTGCATTACGACCCCATGCTTGCGAAGCTGATCGTGTATGCGCGCACCCGCGAGGATGCCGTTGAGCGTATGCACCGCGCGTTGACGGAGCTTGCTGTGTTCGGCGTAGAAACGTCGCGCGAGTTCCATCTTCGTGTAATGGAAGACGAGGAGTTCCGTCGAGGCGAAATAGATATTCAGTGGCTGGAGCAGAGGCTCCCGTCGATTCTCGAAAAGCTCCCGCCTTCGTCGGTGTTACGAAGCGCAGCGATTGCGGCTGCACTGGTTGCCGATCGCGATAAAGGGAGACGGACTTCGCCCGGCACAGAGACATTCGTGCAGCCTGACAGCGCCTTGACCCAAAGCAACTGGAAGCAGGCCGCGCGTGTGGAAGGGTTGCGATGACCGATACGAAACAGGTGGAGATCGAATCGATCGCTGCGGGTGGAGATGGGGTCGGGCGCAGCGAAGGGCTCGTCCTGTTCGTTCCGCGCACCGCACCCGGTGATCTCGTAACAGTGAATTTCAAGTCGAAAGGCCGGTTCGCGCGCGGAGTCGTGCGCTCTCTCGACCGGCCATCCTCGGCGCGAGTCGATCCGCCATGCGTGCACTACACCAGAGACCACTGTGGCGGCTGCCAGATTCAGCACATCGAATACGGAGTGCAGCTCGCACAGAAGCAGCAGATTGTTCGCGACGCGATGGTACGCATCGGCAAACGCAATGTTGAACTGCCGGAAATTGTCCCAAGTCCGAAGGAGTGGGAGTATCGCACCAAGCTCACGCTTGCAATTCGAAGGGCCGGCGCAAAGCGGATAGCAGGCCTGCACCGCTATGATGCGCCAGCAGAAATCTTTGATCTCCGCCAGTGCCCGATCACTGATCCGCGCGTTGTTGATGCGTGGCTGGAGATCAAGCAGCATCTCGATCTCCTGCCGACAGATGACGCCGAGCTGCGGGGAATGGTGCGCGTCAGCGAGCAGGGAGCAGCGTTCGTTGTGATGGGCGGTAC
>JANLYJ010000036.1:0-8907 GCA_031365555.1 Gemmatimonadaceae bacterium
TTTAGTCGTGACCAGCAGGTGCCGCATACTACGCCTTTCTCGTCTTTACCTATCAGGCGGTCGCATGACACACAGGCGATCGGGAGTAGAAACTCAAGCGCTGCTTCTCGTGCTGCAGAGATCACTTTATTCATCGACTGAGGTCGCAGAGACGCAGTCGAATCCGGCGAACCAATCCTACCAGGCGCCTCCTACGAAATGGCCAACTGCATGACGGTTCGATCGGGCGCAAATCCAAACCATCGCTCAAAAGAGAGTGCACCCTGCTCCACCAGCATCGTGGTTCCGTCCTCCGCATCGAGTCCCTCGGCGCGTGCGATGCGCACCAGCATGGTTCCTCCGCGGCGGTACACGAGATCAAAGACTTTTGCGGACGAATGCAGCTCCTTGACGTCGAACGGAACAGAATCATCATCCTGGCCAACTGATGTTGCATTGATCACCAGCTTGGCCTCGTGCAGCCGTTCGCGTGTCATCTCAACGTGGGATACGAAAGCGGAATACCGCCCGACAAGGTCTGTCGCAACGGCTCTATTTCTCGCCACCAGGTCCAGCGAAATGTTTGGCCAGTGGCTGAGAGCCTCGAGAACTCCCGCGGCGGCGCCGCCACTGCCGAACATGGCGATTCTGCCCTCATAGGAGCCGCGGATCAGAGCTTTGACAGCGCGGTCGAAGCCACCAACATCGGTGTTGTCGCCGTGCAGCTTCTCATCTTCAAACCAGAAAGTGTTAACCGCACCGGAACGCGCAGCGACGTCGGTGACGACGTCGCAGAGAGCGAAAACGGAGCGTTTGTGCGGGCGAGTGACATTGCCCGCACCCTGACTCTCCGCTAGCTCGCGAAAAACTTCGGCAAGGTCACCGGTCTCAACGTCGATTGCTCCGTACGTGAGATCCAAGCCAGCAGCGCGAAGAGCGGCGGTATGCATTCGCGGGGAAACGCTGTGCGCTACAGGATGACCGAGCAGAACAAGTCTGCCCGGTGTCATTCGGGTTGAGCGCTGCTGAGGAAACGGTCCAGCGCTCGTCGCACCTGTTGTTCCAGATCATCAGCAGTAGTGCGATAGGCTTCCAGGTCTCCGCCAAAGGGATCACGGATCATCCGATCCGTCTCGCCTGAGCTCGCATACTGTGTCAGAAGATGCGACTTGTCGTCGCCTCCAAGTCGCCTCGCAGCTGAGAGATGCTGCGGACCCATCGCTAGAATCAAATCGGAATCGCGGACGATTTCGCGCGTCAGCTTCCGCGAGCGGTGTGCGCCAATGTCCAGACCGCGTTCGATACCAACGAGCAATGCTTCATCGGTTGCTACGCCGGCATCCCACGCGTCAGTTCCTGCGCTTGCGAGCTCCACGTCATTCCGAAGAAGATCGCGGACGTACTTCCTTGCAATCCCCTCCGCGAGCGCACTGCGGCAGGTGTTGCCCGTGCATACGAAGAGGATACGCTTCAAGCGTCGCACACAAGATTCGGCACGCTCTGCTTCAACAGGTCGGCGGAGATTGCACCGGGACGTATCACACGCGGTCGAGCTCCCGAGCAGTCAACGACAGTGGATGGATCGGACGGAGGAATTCTTCCCCCGTCCAACACGCGGAGCGTTCCCCTTGCAACTGTTTCACGCCACTGGTCCACGATCTCGCCGGCAGACATTGCGGCAGGTGATCCGGGTCGATTCGCGCTGGTCGAAGTGATCGGCTCGCCATAGGCCGTGATCAGCCTGGTGAGCGCGGGATGCGGAGTCCAACGCACGGCAATTCCGCCCTCAGGTCCGCGCAGCGCATCGGGCACCCGCCTTTCGCCGCCAGGAAGCACAAGAGTCAGCGGTCCCGGCCAGAATCGCGCGGCAAGCACTGATGCCGACGAGTTGAGATGCAAATCCAATCGGCTCAGCATGTCACTGTTGGCAATCAACAGAAGAAATGGCTTTCCTTTCGGCCGGCCCTTCATGTTGATAAGTGTCTGAACAGACTCGGCGTCGATCCCACTGCCAAACCCGTACACAGTCTCCGTGGGATAAGCGAGAACTTTTCGCGCGTTCAGGTGCGCAATGGTACCTGAGATCGACGCTGCGATTTCTTCGGGCGACCAGAATGGAACCGGACTTGGCGTAGCGCTCATCCCGGCAAAATACTCAGCGCTTCAGCGAGAGCGAAGTCAGACTCGTCCGTAATCTTCATCGCTCGCTCGCTTCCAAGAACAACTTCCACCGGGTATCCCAGCTTTTCGCACAGTGCGGCGTCGTCGGTCGCGTGCAGGTTGCGGCTGCGCGCTTCTGCATGAGCACGCTCCAGCATCTCCCGCGGGAATGCCTGCGGAGTTTGTGCGCGCCACAATCCATTTCTGTCTATCGTCTCGGTGATTGCGCCGTCGTGAACTCGTTTGATCGTATCCACGACCGGCAGCGCAGCTGTAGCACCGACGCCTCGCCGGGCAGCAGCGACTACGCGATCCACAGTTTCGGCTGTCGCCAGGGGACGCGCAGCGTCGTGCACGACAATCAGGTTGATTCCTTCCGGGAGGTCTTCCATTCCATTGGCAACAGAATCACCTCGTTCTTTTCCGCCCACTGAAATCAGGAGGCGCTCGAGGTCCGACTGAAAAAGCCAGGGCGGCGGATCACCGGCGACATGGCGAGGCAGAACGCAGACGACCATCGCAACATCGCTTCGCGCATGAAATAGCTGAACGCTGTGGAGAAGCATCGGCTTCCCTGCCACCCAGCGAAATTGTTTCAGCTCCGTACCGCCAGCGCGCTCACCCTTGCCGGCGGCAACGATTACTACGCCAACATCGGCGCTGCTCAATTAAAGATCGCCTTGAAGAGGTCACCAACTGTCGCAACTCCAACTGTCTTGATTCCTTTGGGAATCTTCGACGGGATTCCGCGAGGCGACAGGTACGCGGTCGTCAGTCCCATTCGCGCGCCTTCGGTGAGCCTGCGCTCGGCCTGCGACACAGGTCTGATCTCCCCGCCCAGACCGAGTTCGCCGAGAAACATTGCCTGATGAGGAATGGCACGATCGAAAACACTGGACGCCAGAGACGCGGCAACAGCAAGGTCACCAACGGGCTCCTGGATGCGCACACCGCCGACGACATTGAGGAACACGTCAAGCTGTGAGAACGAAACACCGGCGCGCTTTTCCATCACTGCGAGAAGTAGTGCGAGGCGCCTCTGGTCGAATCCCGTTGCCACACGCTGCGGTGTTCCGAACCCCGCCTTGGCAGCAAGTCCCTGAATCTCTATCAGCAGAGGGCGGCTTCCTTCCATTAGCGCTGTAACAGCGCTGCCGGATGCGTTGCTTGTTCTGTCGCCCATAAACAGCTCCGACGGATTCGCAACCGCCGTGAGTCCGGCCGACGACATGCGGAACACACCGATCTCGTCAACGCTTCCGAACCGGTTCTTTGTCGCGCGAAGAATGCGATTGTCCAGCATTCCTTCACCCTCGAAGTACAGAACCGTATCTACGATGTGCTCCAGTGTTTTTGGTCCGGCGATTCCACCGCCCTTTGTCACGTGGCCCACGACGATGATCGTTGTAGCTGTTTCCTTCGCATAGCGCATTAGACGTGCGGCACATTCGCGCACCTGACCAACATTTCCAGGAGCCCCTTCGAGGTCAGCAGTGAAAACGGTCTGAATCGAGTCAACAATCATCAGCTCGGGCTTGAGGTCACCCGCTGTGGCAAGGATTGTCTCGAGCACAGTTTCGCTTAACAGCTGGACGTCATTGGAATCTTCGTCGAGTCGATTTGCGCGCAGCTTGACCTGGAGTGGCGACTCTTCACCTGATACATACAGAGTTTTGCGTCCTGACTGTCTGATGCGCGCTGCCACCTGCAGCAGCAGGGTGGACTTTCCAATACCTGGCTCTCCTCCAACGAGAACCATCGATCCGGGGACCAGACCACCGCCGAGAACGAAATCGAGCTCGGGGATTCCAGTTTTCCATCGCTTGTCTTCGGAGCCGTGTACATCGCGAAGTGCGGGTGTTGGCGCGATCGACCCGCCCTGCGCCAGTCCTTTCGAGCCGGAAGTTCGTCTGCTCGATCCTCCTCCACTCTTTACCGGTGCGGAGGACATTTCTTCTACAAGCGAATTCCATTCGCCGCATACGTCACATCGCCCCGCCCACTTGGGATGATCCGCGCCGCAGTTAGTGCAGCGATAGATCGTGCGGGATTTCGA
Source organism: Gemmatimonadaceae bacterium (assembly GCA_031365555.1). GTDB lineage: Bacteria > Gemmatimonadota > Gemmatimonadetes > Gemmatimonadales > Gemmatimonadaceae > UBA4720. The sequence continues at coordinate 4,196 of JANLYJ010000036.1, forward strand.
GCTCACTGCGGGACGAGTCTCGGCGTGTAACTCTCGAAGCGGGTGAATGCCTTATTGAAATACAGATCGATTTTTCCAATCGGACCGTTGCGCTGCTTCCCGATGATGATCTCGGCGCGGCCCTCGATCGAGTTGCCATCCTTGTCAGTCGTTCCGGGCTGTTCGTATACCTCGGGACGATAGATGAACATTACGATGTCTGCGTCCTGCTCGATTGCACCCGATTCACGAAGGTCGGAAAGCTGGGGACGCTTGTTCTCACCCGTGCGTTGTTCCGGTGCGCGTGAAAGCTGCGACAGTGCAACGACGGGAACGTCGAGCTCTCGTGCGAGACCTTTGAGTGAGCGAGAGATGTAGCTGATTTCCTGCTGCCGGTTTTCCATATCCGATGGGCCGTGCATCAGCTGCAGATAGTCGATGATCACCATGCGAACGCCTTCATCCTTCACCAGGCGACGGGCTTTCGCTCGCATCTCGAGGAGGCCAAGGCCCGGCGTATCGTCGATCCATATCGGTGCGTGACTCAACAAACCCGCGGCGCGTCCGAGGCGGACGAAGTCTTCGTCTTGAAGCCGTCCCTTGCGAAGGCGCTGCGCATCTACGCGCGCTTCGGAAGTGAGCAGACGCTGCACGAGCTGATCCTTGCTCATTTCGAGCGAAAAGAAAGCGACGGGCGTGTTGTGATCCAGGGCGGCATTCTGCGCAATGTTCAGTACGAAAGCTGTTTTTCCCATAGAGGGGCGTGCGGCGATGATGACGAGATCAGATTTCTGGAAACCTGTAGTGAGCTCGTCCAGATCCTTGAATCCACTGGAGACGCCTGTAATCGATTCACCCGCTGCGTTTCGGGCATCGATTCTTTCCATTGCGGTCCAGAGCAGTTCCTTGATGCGCGTAAATCCGACGCCAGCGCGCTTCGTGTTGATTTCGAAGATGCGGTGTTCTGCTTCATCAACGAGCTCGTCCGCCGCGAGCGGAGACTCATACGCTTCGCTGACATTCTGCGTGGAGACTTCAATGAGTCGCCGGCGCAGCGCTTTTTCCCGGATGATGCGCGCATGAAATCCAACATTCGCCGCGGTGGGGACCGCGTCCATCAGAAATGCGAGGTAGTCCTTACCGCCACTCGCTTCGAGCTCGCCCCTGAGGCTTAGCTCGTCAGATAAGGTGAGCGGATCGATAACCGACCCACGGTCTTTGACCGATGCCATCGCGCGCCAGATACGCCGATGGCCTTCGCGGTAGAACATGGTGTCATTGATGTGTTCGCCGGCGCGGTCAAACGCCTCGGCATCAATGAGCACTGCAGAAAGAACCGCCTGCTCCGCATCTTCGGAGTAGGGCGGTTTGCGATCACTGTAAGGATCACGCCCTTGCGGGGTTATCGAGTATTCTACGGGCGAGCTTGACATCGTCCCACGTTGGTCGTTTCCATGCCGGGTTTCTGAGGAGCGCAGCAGGGTGGTACGTCACGACCAGGGGTATCCCATGGTATCGGTGAACCAGTCCTCGAAGCTTTCCAATCGGTGTTTTTGTTTCTAAAAGAGTTTGCGCGGCAAACGTCCCAAAAGCAACTATCACTTTGGGCTGAATTAGCTCCAGCTGCTTGATTAAATAGGGGCTGCAGGCCTCAACTTCCTCAGGCCGCGGATTTCGATTTCCGGGCGGCCGGTGTTTCAGCACGTTGCAGATAAAAACGTCTTCCCGCGCGAGATCGATCGCGGCGAGAATTTTTGTGAGGAGTGCGCCAGACTGGCCGACGAACGGCCGTCCTGATGCGTCCTCATTGGCCCCAGGCGCCTCACCTACGCAGATGAGATCGGCTTTTGGGTTTCCCTCGCCCGGAACCGGATTCGTTGCTGTTGCGTAGAGCGGGCAGCGCGTGCAGCCTGCCACCTTTTCCGCGATTTCATCCAGTGTTGCAACTCGACCGACGGCCTCGTCGAACAGTTCCGACTTTTTGCCACCCACAACGAGCCCGCTCTGGAAACCAGATTCCATCTGGGGCTGGGAGGTCTGCTCCTCCACATCGACCGGCCGCGGAAATTCGTATCGCTTTCCTCCGGGGACGGTTACAGGAGCTAACGCGCCCGAGGATGGGGGTGCGGCTTCGGTTCCAGACGATTTCAGAATTTCTCTCCAGTCGGAAGGACCTTCGGTTGGTTCAGGCGCGGCATCGCGGAGGGACTTAACTGGCTCTTTCTGAACTGCGGGCTGACGCATGCGGCGACTGCCCGAAAGGTTTTTCAACGCTTCGGCTGCGGGCATCGATTCGAGAAGAAGCTCTGTCTCGCCTGCTTCGAGACGCTGCTCCAGATATTTCCGCAGCTGTTCCTTAGCGTCCACCCAGAATCTCCTCGACGCGATCCAGAATGTTCGCCGCGACTTCCACCTTGCTCATCAGGGGAAGCGCATTGCTCTCCCCACCGCGACTGAGAATGGTGACACGGTTGGTGTCTACGCTAAAACCGGCGCCTGCTTCCATAGCGTCGTTCACAACGATGAGGTCGAGATCCTTGGACTCGAGCTTCGACTTTCCATTCTCGATGGCGGAACCGGTTTCCAGTGCAAACCCAACGATCACGGCGCCTTTCTTTCGCGCACTCTTTGTCGCACCGAGAATGTCCTCGGTCTTTTCGAGAGTCAGCGTTGGCGCTGCCCCGCCCTTCTTTATCTTCCGGTCTGCCTTTGCACTGGGGCGAAAGTCTGCGGGTGCCGCTGCCATGACCAGCACGTCCGCACGGGGCAGCTCGCGCAAAACTGCGCGCATCATCTCCTCCGTGCTGCCTGCTTCAATCGCGGAAATTTGCGGCGGCAGCATGACATCGACGTGTCCAGCGATCACTGTGACATCGGCCCCACGCAGCCAGGCCTGCTTCGCGATGGCGATTCCCATCTTTCCCGAGCTGTGATTGGAGATGAACCGGACAGGATCTACCGCTTCGCGTGTCGCGCCGGCCGTAACCAGAACGCGTTTCCCTGTCAGCGGTCCGCTTCGCCGAAGCAGCCTCCCGATGTGATCGAAGATCAGCTCGGGCTCCTGCATCCTGCCGGGGCCGCTCCCCTCACCAACCGCAAGGGCGCCTTCTGCCGGCTCGAGCACCTGGTAACCGATTTCCTTTACCCGGGCGAGATTCGCCTGAGTTTGCGGGTGAGTCCACATCGCATCATTCATCGCCGGCACCAGAAGAACCGGCGCCTTCGTAGCAAGCAGAACTGCCGTGAGAAGATCATCCGCATTTCCGTGCGCTGCGCGTGCAAGGAACTCCGCGGTCACAGGCGCAATGCAAATCACGCTGGACTCGCGAGCGAGTCGAATGTGGTCGAGCGCGAGTGCGGGTCCGAAAATTTCCTTGTGCACGGGCCGCCCTGTCACGGCCTCGAAGGTCACTGCGCCGACGAACTCCTGCGCAGACCTGGTCATGACTACATCGACCTCAGCGCCGGCCTGTGTAAGCAAACGCGCCAGCCACACGGTCTTGTAGCTGGCGATGCCCCCGGTTACACCGAGGAGAACTCTGGCGCCGGAATACGGCTGCGGAACTGTTACTCCGAGCGGCGGCGCGGAACTACGCGGTATTCGATATCACCCTGCGTCAGCTCTTCGAGCGCACGCGTGGTGAGCTTCTTTTCACCCGGCGCTGAGCGGTCACGGGGAAATTCATTGAGCACCCGCGCAAATTTCGCGGCAACAAGAACGCCGAGATATTTGTTGGTCGCGTGTTCAGCAACTTCGTTCGGAATGAAAACCTGCATTACACTGTCCTTTTTGAAATGATTTCCAGCTCTTTTGAAATCCCTCGCGAGATCTCGGCGACCATTCGATCCAGGCCGTCAAGCCGTTGTGTTCTTGCTGCTTCACCGTCCAGTATCGCAGACAATGTCGCCGTAGCTCTATCAAGATCGTCGTTGACGACTACGTAATGGTAGTCGCTTATGGCTCCCAGCTCCCTGATCGCAGATTCAAGGCGCCTCTTCAAGCGCGCGTCATCTTCGCTGCCACGGCCCCGCAGGCGGCCCAAAAGGACCTCAGCGGAGGGAGGTAGGATAAAGATAAGCACTGACTGGGGAAAAGCAGAGGCGAACTGCCTCGCGCCCTGAACATCTATGTCCATCACTACATGCTTTCCGGACCCCAGAACTCGCTCTACTTCACTTCGGAGCGTCCCGTAAAGGTTTCCGTGCACATTGGCAGATTCGGCAAATGCCCCCTTCGTGCGAGCGGCTTCGAAGTCAGGCACGGACATGAAGTAGTAGTCCCGACCTTCTTCCTCTCCGGCTCTCGGCGTTCGGGTCGTGCATGAAACGGAATAACCGGTGTCGGGTCGAAACTGCAGGAGCCGCTTTGCCAGACTCGTTTTTCCAGCACCACTTGGTGAGGACAGAATGACCGGAATCGGTTTCACGCTACGTTCTCTACCTGCTCACGGAGCCGCTCCAGTTCTTCCTTGATGGAAACGATTTCCGCGAGGATGGCAGCGTCATTCGCCTTGCTCCCAATGGTATTTGTTTCTCGAAGCATTTCCTGCAGGATAAAACCCAGCCGCTTACCCACTCCTTCTGCATCCGGTGATGAAAGCGTCTTGCGGGATGCATCGATGTGCGCGTCGAACCGATTCAGCTCCTCGGTAATGTCGAGCTTGTCCGCGATGATGGCGATCTCCTGGGCGATGCGAGTCTCATCGGCTGACACCTGACCCAGAAGCTCCTGC
>JANLYJ010000158.1:0-1737 GCA_031365555.1 Gemmatimonadaceae bacterium
TACCGTAGCAAGCAACTGTTCGTCGGACGAGACCCGGCTCTCTTTTAGAGCGACGTCTGCTTCCAGCAGAACGTCGAGGGCGTGGTCGAGGCCTTCGCGGGTCCAGCGTTCTGCTGCACGAGTCCAGACTGCGGTGGCGGATCCCCACGGGCGCCCCGTATAGGCGCCGGACTCTTTGAGTAGGTCGAAGTATTCTTGACCCAGACGGGCTTTTGATACCCCTTCGTCCAGTTTTGCCCGACCCCACGAAATCGCGAGCATTTGAGTCGTCAATGCCATGACGATTGAAACGCCTGTGGTTTTCGGCTGTGAGAGAACATGGGGAATTAGCTCGAGTGAGCGCGTCACATTGCGGTCCGCGACCGCGTCTAGAAAGTCTGCCGGCGTTTCCCCCCGCCTTACCCCGACGACAGCGGCAACGGCCTCTTCACCTATTTCTTCACCCTTTCCTTCCATATAGCTCGCGAGTTTGTCGATCTCTGCGGCGAGTTGATGGAGATCGCTGCCGACCGCGGCTTGGAGGAGCTCGATTGCCGGGCCACTGATGTTGATGCCCAGCGCTGTCGTCGCGTGATGCGCGATCCACTTCGGGATTCTGTCACCAGTCAAGGGGTCGAATTGCAGTTGAGTGGTTGACCCTGACAACGCGGAGTCAGTCTTTGAGCCCGCCGCACCGGTCATGATCAACAGCACGTCCGCTGCTGGGCGGTTCAGGTATTCATCGAGCGCCTTCCGCGTGTCCTTTTTCAGGGTCCCGGCATCTCGAATGACGACTAATCTCCTCTCAGCCATCATCGGCGGGGTTGAAAGCAGAATCCCGAGCGTTTCCGCGTCGAGATCAGCGCCCCGTCTGATGTCGAGATTGAAATCGCGTAAGCCTGGGTCGAGCGCCGCATCGATCAGCTGACGCACCGCATCGTCCTTTTGATAGTCGTCTTCTCCCGAGATGTAATAAGCGCCGTCGAAAGCCCGGCGCTTGATGGCATCACGCAATGTTTTGAGCGAGGAGACGGACATTCTCCAAATATACGGTAGCCCCTGAGGGCTGCCGATGCCGGACGCTCTACCGTGTGTAGTTAGCTAGCTCGAGCTTTGAGTGAGCGAATCGCACCGGAGCCTGCTCAGCAAAGAGCGCCGCAGGCCATATGCTGAGTCCGGCCGACACGGATGTGACTATGGCTGGGGAAGACGTCGGGATCGGGATGAAATCCGCCTCCGGAAGGGTGGCGACTACGGGAGGCATCACGAGGTCGCGCGGGGCCTGCGAGTGGTAAAGCGTGGTAGCGATATATCCGAGCATTGCGGCGCTGGCCAACGTAGCCGCAATCGCACCGCGTCTCAGGTTGCGCTGCGTAGTCGCAAGCAGATTTTCGCACTGGGCTTCCCGACGGAGCCGGGCCTGCAGCCGCTCCGAAAAGTCCGCGGATGGCTCAATGCAGGGAAGATTTCTGAAAAGCAGGAGCGCGCGGCGGATTTTGGCATCCTGCTTCGCGCAGCACTCGCACTCGGCGATATGGCACTGCATGCGAACCAGCTCGATACCGGCGAGGGTATCGTCTACGAACGCGACGTGCTTATCACTAAACTCGCGACAATCCATGGAGATAGGTTGAGGGTTCGGTAACAGGTACCCACCAGAAGGGTGCCTGTTCCCGAACCGGCAAGCCTAATCTACATATGGGGCAATGATTTCCGCGAATGAGTTTCTTGCCCGATTTAACCGGGATTTCACGGTTC
>JANLYJ010000160.1:0-2465 GCA_031365555.1 Gemmatimonadaceae bacterium
CGAGACTAAAGTGTCCCTCGCGACCCGCACATACAATAGTAATGTCTGTGTCAGTTCTGCCTGCTGCGCGCAGCATGGCTTCCATCGCGCTGAAATTGACGTATGAAGCGATGACGATGTCACTCGCTCCCTGCAGCATTAGGAGCGCCTTGGTTCCGTTAGTCGTGGTAAGCATCACCGTCTTTCCATCCACAATTTCACTGCTGAACGACTGAGGAGAATTGCCGAGATCGAAGCCGGAGATCGGGTACATGTCCTTCTCGCCGGCGAGGACAAGACTGTCCCGGTCCAGATTTTTGGAGCGGGATATGGCTTCGTCAGCGCTCGCGAAGGGGATGACCGCCTTGGCTCCGTTGGCGAGAGCGATTGCAATGGATGTCGAGGCACGCAGGACATCTATGACGGCCACGAGGCGGCCCGAAACATCCGCCGGGGTTATCTCCCCCGGCGTCAGGATCACGTCGAGCTGCACCTATCCGGGCTCCTTCATCAACTGCGTTTCGCGCTCGAGGAACTTGGTGTCCACGTCCCCGGCCTGGAATTTCTCGTTGGCCATAACACGCGCCAGGAACGGAATCGTCGTAGTTACCCCTTCGATGATGAAGCTTTCGAGGGCGACCTGCATGCGGCGAATCGCTTCCTGCCTGTCCCTTCCCTGGCAGATCAGTTTCGCGAGCAGCGAATCATAGAACGGGGGAACCGTGTAGCCGGCATACACGTGAGTGTCCAGGCGAACTCCTGGACCGCCAGGCGGATGGAATACATCGATCCTGCCCGGTGAGGGCTGAAAATTCTTGGCAGGATCTTCGGCATTCACGCGACATTCGATGACGTGTCCGCGCAAAGCCAGCGGCGGGTGCACCTGGAGCTCTTCACCTGCAGCCACACGAATCTGTTCCTTCACGAGATCCACGCCCGTAATCATCTCGGTCACCGGATGCTCGACCTGGATGCGGGTATTCATTTCCATGAAGTAGAACGATTTGTCTTCATTGAGGAGCATTTCAATCGTTCCGGCGCCTACATAATCAATTGCCTGCGCGCCTTTGACAGCTGCATTTCCCATCGCTTCGCGAAGCTCCGGGGTGACAGCCGGACTTGGCGCCTCTTCGATCAGCTTCTGGTGACGACGCTGCACACTGCAGTCGCGCTCGCCCAGATGAATGACGTGTCCGTGACGATCGCCAAGTATCTGGAATTCGATGTGCCGCGGGCGGGCGAGGTATTTCTCGACATACACGTCGCCATTTCCAAAAGCCGAGAGCGCTTCAGACCGCGCGAGCTGGAATGAGCGGGCGAAATCGTCCGGGTCGAGCGCGACGCGCATACCCTTTCCACCACCACCCGCCGCAGCCTTGATGATCACCGGAAATCCAATCTCCCGGGCAAACTCCAGGGCTTCATCGCTGTCTTCGACGGGACCAGGCGTTCCGGGAATGATCGGAACTCCGACGTCGGCCATGGCTTTCCTGGCTGCAGCCTTGTCGCCCATCACTCTTATCTGGGCAGCCGTAGGCCCGATGAAAGTGATGTTGGACGCCGCGCAGGTTTCCGCGAACTCCGCGTTTTCCGCGAGGAATCCGTATCCCGGATGAATTGCATCTGCACCGGCAATTTCTGCTGCGGCAATGATGCGAGGAATGTTCAGGTAGGAATCGCGAGCCGGAGCGGGCCCGATGCAAACATCGTCATCCGCAAATCTCACGTGGAGCGATTCCCTGTCTGCCTCGGAATACACGGCGACGGTCTGAATGCTCAGCTCTCTGCACGCTCTGATGACCCGGAGGGCAATCTCACCTCGATTCGCGATCAGGACTTTTTTGAACATGAGGCCGTTAGCTGCGAAGATCCTGGGAGAAATTATCCCAGCTGGTATCACTCGCCGATCCAACACCCTGCACCCGCAGCGCGAATTCGCTCGGGCGTGTTGCATTGAACAGCGCATTCTCGTACGAGATTACGCCCTTCTCATACCAGTTCATGAGCGATTGGTCGAAGCTCTGCATTCCGTACTGAACATTCCCTTCCTTGATCAGTTCGGGAATGTTCAGCGAGCGCGTTGTATCGCGAATGTTGTCGCGCACGGCTTCGGTATTGATAAGAACTTCGGCAGCCGGAACACGACCCGCCTTGTCTGCGCGCGGTACAAGCCGAAGCGAGACTACCGCGGCGAGCGCACTCGCCAGCATGAATCGCACTTCTGTTTGCTGGTGCGGCGGATAAAAGGACATCACGCGATTGATGGTCTGCGTTGCATCTGTCGTGTGCAGCGTCGAGAAAACAAGGTGACCCGTGTCGGCTGCTTTCATAGCGGTGTCGAGGGTATCCAGGTCGCGGATTTCTCCGATCAGGATGATATCCGGGTCCTGACGCAGCACACGCCGCATGGCCTGCGCGAAGCTGCCCGTGTCGGTTCCGACTTCGCGCTGATTGATGTGCGACTTGATATCCCTGTGCAGGAACTC
>JANLYJ010000114.1:0-2225 GCA_031365555.1 Gemmatimonadaceae bacterium
CGACGACGAGCACCCGCTCGTCCTTGCGGATGCTGTTCTTTGCCCAGTTGAGACCGTAGAGAAGTTTTCCCTTTCCAAAAATTGCAGTCTCGGGAGAGTTGAGATACTTAGGCTCCCCGTTGTCGAGTACCCGGCCGCCGAATCCAACATTGCGTCCGAGCACGTCAAAAATTGGAATGATCAGGCGTCCGCGAAAGCGGGGCCTGATTTCTGAATTCTCTTCTTCCGGCTTTACAAAGAGCCCGGCGTCCACCATCCGGTTCTGTTCGAATCCGAGTGTAGTGAGATGATCGCGAAGAAGGGCTCGGTCGGCAGGAGCGTAGCCAAGTGAAAAGCGATCTGCTGTCTCTCGGTCGATGTCGCGCTTGGAGAGGTAGTCACGCGCCGCAGCAGCCGACTTGTCATCCCAGAGCATTTTCTGGAAATACGCAGTGGCAGTCGCGTTGATCTCCCAGAGCGGCTCACGTGGATCGGGACCTTCACGACGTGTATCTACTTCCTTGACTTCGATTCCGGATTTCTCGCCGACAATCTTTACTGCCTCGGGCCACTGCACGCCTAGCTTCTTCTGCAGGAAGTGAAACACGTCACCGCCTTCGTGACAAACAAAACAGTAGTAAATCTTTTTTCGCGGCGTGACTGAGAAATTGCGGTTCTTTCCCTGGTGAAAGGGACAAGGTCCACGATAGTCGGTGCCCTGTTTCTTCAGGTTCACGTATTCGCCGATGATCTGCACGATGTCGGCGGCTTCCCTCACCTGTTCAACTGTCTCGTCGGGTATCACGCGAACTCGACCACTGTGACACCAGCTCCGCCTTCATTCCAGGCACCCATGCGGAAATTGGAAACGCGGGATTCCTTCATGAGCATTTCGTTAACGCGCTCGCGCAACGCCCCGGTTCCCTTTCCGTGAATGATCGTAAGAGTCTTGAGGTCGTTCCGCACGGCTGCGTCCAGTGCCTGCATTACGATGTCCTCGATTTCGTTTGCGCGCATTCCCCTCAGGTCAACTTCGCGCACAGGAGCCAGTTCGGGAAGCTCGCCACGGATGGGAACGCGGATGTCCTGCGCTCGTTCATCGGCCTGGGTAGTTGCGAGCGTCGCGAGCGGAACTGTGAGCTTGATCGAGCCAACGCTTACAACGCCGGATCCGTCCCGGATTTCGAGCAGCCTTCCTTTCTTTCCGCCAAGTGTCGCGACCGTTACCCAGTCTCCCTCGGAAACGTTGCCCGCCTTACCCGCGGGTGGTGCGACAAATTCCGGCCGCTCGAGAACATCGAGCGCACTTGCGTGCGATTCTGCGAGCCCCTCGATGCGTTTACGCGCTTCGCGCGCTGCCGCCTCCGACTCATCGGTCTTGGCCTGGAGCTCTGCGATCGCCTTCTCCACGTCGGCGCGTGCGTCGAGCAGGTACTGCCGTGCATCACGACGCGCCACTCGCTCGAGGTCGCGCTCGCGCTCGCGAACATTCCTCTCGCGCTCGGCGATTCGCGTTGCGCGACTGGAAAGATCTTCGGCCCTGACAGATGCTTCCTCCTCGAGCTTCTTGAGCTCCTCATCACGCTTCTCGAGAGAGGCCACGAGCGCACTCACGTCACGCTCGCCCTCGGGGAGCCGCTGCTCTGCCCGCTCGATTACGTCGTCAGGCAGATGCAGACGCCGTGCAATGCTGATTCCATACGAGCGTCCCGGAATTCCCTTGATCAACCTGTAGGTAGGTGCAAGCGCAACAGCGTCGAACTGAAGCGATGCGTTTACGATCCCGGGAACTTCGAGAGCCAGTTCCTTCAGCGCACCGAGGTGAGTAGTCGCGACCGAGATGGTTCCGCGACGGGTAAGGTTTTCGAGAATCGCGCCGCCGAGCGCAGCACCTTCGACTGGATCAGTGCCCGACCCCAGCTCGTCGATAAGCACCAGCGAATTGGCCGATGCAGAGCGGAGCACTTCGGAAAGATTTCTTACATGCGCGCTGAAGGTGGATAGACTGGATTCGATGGACTGTTCGTCGCCAATGTCGGCAAAGAGATCGTCGAAGATTGCAATACTTGTCCCCTTGCCCACCGGGACTGGCACTCCTGACTGTGTCAGCGCCGAGAACAGTCCCAGCGACTTCAGAAGAACAGTTTTGCCGCCTGTGTTCGGTCCTGAGATGAGGAGAGTTCGCTCAGCTCCATTCATCTCCAGGTCGAAGGGAACGACAGCGACGCCCTGTGCAAGAAGCAGCG
>JANLYJ010000169.1:0-6332 GCA_031365555.1 Gemmatimonadaceae bacterium
ACACCACTTCCATCGGTTTGCAAAATCCGACTGGATTGCGAAAATCCAGGCGCCCTGAGTCCGGCGCTGCTATTGGCGGGCTGACTTCGCGTAGGGTCGAAGCCCCATCTTGTCTATAAGCTTCTCAAATCTGGGGTCGCCGCGTAGCGGATCAAATGCAGTGCCCGCTAAAAGCGGCGCCGTGGTAGTGAGTGCGCTCTCGTGAGCCGTGACCGCGCGGTCGAGCCACATCAGCGTGGAATCTTTCTGGCCGAGTCCGAGATAGGTTAGAGCGACATTCATTGGCTCGTTCCCCGCCGCCAGGAATTTCTTCAGCTTTTCGCGTGCTTCCGCTGTGCGTCCGCCGCGAACGAGGCAGTATGCTGAGAAACCTTGGGCCGAGTAGCTCTGTCCGTAACGGTTCCATTTGTCAGCGGCTTCGTCCCACTTTTCCTGGAGCATGGCAAACATCGCCGGGCCGTCCAGTATGGGAAGTGCATCAGCGCAGGCTTTCTCGCCGAGGGCGCGGTCGTTCACGAGCATCGCGCGTCCGCAGATGTTATCCGAAATGACACGCGAAAGCGGATCAAGCTTGTGCGCGTGCTTGACCATTTCCATGGACTCTTTCACTCGGTCTGTAGTAACGAGCAGAAAGGCATACCACTGGTAACTCGTGGCGTAGGAGGAATCCGCCTCAATTGCTTTCCTGAATTCTGATTCAGCCTCTGACCACTTCCAGTCATTGAAGTGAATGAACCCCAGGACCGCGTGCGGTTCTGCCAGTGTGGGATCAAACTCCAGCGCGCGCAGTGCGGCCGCGGTTCCTTTCCTGTGACTTTCCTCTCTCGGGACCTTTCGAGAATACTGCGAACTGATTGCGTACGTGCTCGCCAGTGCCGCGTGAGCGCGCGCAAACTTCGGGTCCCGCGCGATGGCTCTTTCGAGATCGATCGCAGCATCCTGCAGTGCATCCGCAGTTCGTTTGTTCCAGCTGAATCGCCCGCGCAGGTATAGATCGTAGGCTTCGCGGTCATTCGTACCACGGTTGTCGCTTGCGAGTGTTCGATGCTCCGACTGCAGCTTTGTGCTGAGAGCACCCACGATAGCGGCGGTGAGCTCGTCCTGGACCTGGAAAACATTCGTGGATGCGCGCTCGAAGCCGTCGCTCCAGATAACCAGACCTGTGTTCGCATTGGTGAGCTGGGCAGAAACGCGCAGCCGGTCACCCGCTCGGCGCACTGTGCCTTCGACAATACCAGCAACGTTAAGCGCTTTTCCAATTTCCTTTGCGTCTGTGTTCTTGCCCTTGAACGAATAGGCGGATGTACGCGAAGCGACGTGCACGTCCGGCAATTTGGAAAGAGCGCGAGCGAGCTCGTCGGTCATTCCGTCGGAGAAATATTCATCCTTCGGATCTCCGCCGGTATTGACGAAGGGAAGCACTGCGACCGTATGGATGCTCGAGTCGGCGCCTGCTACGACAGTGGTAGTGCCGTCCTTCTTTCCAGCCTTGAGCGCGACCAGTCCGATGACGACGATGCCCAATATTGCTGCAACAATTGCGGGAATCGATTTCTTCGATCGTGTCGCGGTGCTCGTCGCAGCCGGGCGGGCAGCAGTCGCAATTGGTCCGCTCTGCGTCGTTGCCACATACGAGATCGACGGGTCATCCAAAAGGCGCTGGATTTCCTGTGCGGTTTGCGGGCGATCCTCCGGGTTTTTGGCGAGGGCGCGCATTACGAGCGCCGAGATGGCAGGCGGAATGTTGCTTGCCGAATCTGCAAGATCCTTTGGAGCTTCGGCAATGTGTGCGGCGATGAGCTGCTGTGCGGTGGTCTTGGATCCGAAGGGATGCTTACCGCTCAGCAGCTCGTACGCAATAACGCCCCAGGCGTAAATGTCTGCGCGCTGATCGACGGTATCGCCGACCGCCTGTTCCGGAGCCATGTATGCGGGAGTCCCGAGCGATGTTCCGACTACGGTGAGCGTGCCACCTGGTGCCTGCGTTTTGGAAGCGGTGATTGCTTTTGCGATTCCAAAATCGGTGACCACTGCGGTTCCACCGGACAGGAGAATGTTTTCCGGCTTGATGTCACGATGAACGATGCCGCGCGCATGCGCGTATTCCAGGGCGCAGGTAATGTCGGTCAGGATTTTCAGTGCAGCGCGGAGCGAGATTACCGTATCGCCGTTCAGTCGATCGCGAAGCGACTGGCCATCGACGAGCGGCATGATGTAATAGGGAATCCCATCTTTCATTGCGCCCGCGCTCAGCACGGGGACGATGTTCGCTTGCTGAAGTCCAGCCGCCAATCTGATCTCTCTTGTAAATCTTTCTACGGAGAGAGTCGCCGAGAGCTCCGATGAGAGAACTTTCACTACGACATCGCGGTCCAGCTTTTCTTCGTGCGCGACGAACACGCGCGACATCCCGCCGCCACCCAGTTCGTGCTTTAGGGTGTACTCTGGCTGGAGCGATTGCTGCAGATCTTCGAAGAGCGTTGACACGATGGAAGTTAGCGACTCTTGACGAGAACGACTTTACTCATCCACGCGTCGCCCTTGTGATCAGTTGTCGTCACTGCTGCCGAGCGGAGGTCACGCGATACCGAGATACTCTGTATGGGACGCGGAATGCTTCCAAGTCGGGTGACTTTCCCCGTCGTCGTCACGCGATAGAAAGTGCTGGACTCGGGAGTATCGCCAATGCGAACCATCAGGTCGCCATCGTCGAGCCAGCTCACGAATGCCGCTTCGCCGAAAGTCGACCAGATATGCGAGGCTTTTCGGTCATCCAGGGAATAGAATCCAATTCCAATCGAATCTTCCAGCGAAACGCTCCAACCTACAAAACCTATGTGCTTTCCATCGCGTGATGCTGTGAGTGTAGTTGTGCGCCGAAACCAGGGAGGTAGCGTTATCGATTCGACTGGTGATGAAGCGGTTCGTCGATATTTGATTGACCGGTTGTCTGGAGGGATCCACACCCAGCCCGAGTCGCCGAGATTGGTGTATGCGGCAAAAGTGCTGTCCTGAAAAACACCGCTGGGTTTGCGCTGTCCGCTTCGCCTGTTCAACCAGTAAGCTGAGTTCACCTTCGTGGCGCTCTTATCGCGGACTATCATCCACACCGAATCAACCGGTGATACCGCCATATGGCGGCCGGGAATTTCTGATGACGGACCACCCATTACTGGTATGACAATCCACTTCTTGCCAAGTGAGTCAGCGGCGCCACCCGACTTGCTTTGAACGAGCACGCTTCCGTCGCGCGAAATGATGAATCCTGACTCCGTGGTGCCGCGAGCAACCATCCGGTTCTCCGTGAACTGACCTTTTATCGCTGCGTCGAATGGAATGTTCCAGTCTGCGTACTCACTGGAGCCTTCTTCGAAAACTATCGAGCCACCATCGTCAGTAACTGTCGTGTATGAAGCCTGGCTGACGTTTACTGTATCGCCGTGCGAATCGATTTTGCCGGTTTCCCTGTCGAACGCATAGCGAACAATATGACGAAGTGGCGAACCCTCGCGGGAACGCGCCGCCCAAATCGCGTCGCGTGATCCTTCTACTACTCCGCCTGTTTGGGGTGGAAACGTAATGATTCCGCCGACCTTGCCATCACGGGCAATCGCACGATCTTCAACATCTTTAGATCCTGCCATTGCCACGATTATCCATCGTGAGTCAGGTATGACTACAATGTTGCCAATTGCTGCTTCGAGTGCCTCTACATGAATACTGTCAGCGGGAATCCCATCGGTTCCACTGATGAGAATCCACTGCGGCTTTCCGGGTCCAAGTCCTCTGTGAAACGCTATCGAGTCTCCACCGGCCATGAACGCCGCGGCACCGAGACCGAGCAAACGCGGATCGCCACCGAGAGTGGAGAGAATGAAGGAACCAAAAACTCCATTTACAGTTCCGGAGAAGAGCAGGTTCCGTCGGTCGGGGGCGACCTCCAGACCATATACGGCTGTTGCTCCATCCAGCAGGCGACGCGAGGAATTGCTGCCGACATCCTGCATCTCGATTCCGTAGCGGCATCCGCGAGAGCTGCAGTTGGTGACGATGTAAGCGAGCGATTTACCGTCAGGTGAGATCGCGGGAACTGTGACGCGTCCCGAGTAGGTGAGCTGCGTTCTGTCGCGCAGCACTGCAATTTCGCGTGGAGCTCTCAACCCGCCGAATGCGATCCAGGCGCCGAGTGCTACGGCAACGAGGCCAGTCGCGATGAATGCGTATTTCCGAAAGTTATCTGATTGCGAGCGCGAATGTTCGGGTGTAGCGGCAGCGAGTGCGCGCGCAAAATCTCCGGCACTGGAGAAACGATCAGCAGGAACTTTCGCCAGCGCTTTCGCGGAAGCGGTGTCCATCGACTCAGTGACCGTGTTCCGCACCACGCGAAGCCGAACTGGTTTCTCGGTCAGCAGCTTCGCAATCATCGCCTGCGCGGTTGCGCCGGTGACAGGCGGCTCGCCGGCAATCAACTCGTAAAAGACGGCACCGAGCGAGTAGATGTCGCTGCGCTTGTCGAGCATGCGATCGCCGGTTGCCTGTTCGGGGCTCATGTACTGCGGAGTGCCGAGCGAGAGACCCGTTTCGGTAAGACGATTGCCGCCGGCTTCTTTTACGGCGAGAGCGATTCCGAAGTCGGCGAGGACTGCTTCGCCGTGGTGGATGAGAATATTTTCGGGCTTGATGTCTCGGTGTACGACGCCCTGTGCGTGCGCATAGTCGAGGGCGCTGGCAATCTGGGTGGTGATCTGGACTGCTTCCTCGATTCCGAGCTGGCGTTCGCGGTCCAGTTTTGCGCGGAGTGATTCGCCGCGGACGTAGGGGAGGACGTAGTAGAGGAGGCCGTCAGCTTCACCCGAATCGATGAGGGTCAGAATGTGCGGGTGATCGAGTTTGGCGGCGATCTTTACTTCGGACAGGAACCGGTCGGTCCCGATTACGGCACTTAGGTCCGGACGGAGGACTTTGAGGGCCACTTCGCGGTCGTGTTTCAGGTCGCGGGCGAGGTAGACAGTGGCCATACCGCCGGCGCCGATTTCCCGCTCGATTGAGTAGCGGGAGCCGAGGGCTGATTTCAGGCGGTCGGTGGCTGGCATACGCCTATACTATAGTATTGCACCGTTTCGGGCGAGCGTCTCGAAGGCGCCTTGTGGAGTTCCTCGATGGTCCGGCAGCCTTTCGTACGCGGCTGGGAACCGAGTGTCGTGGGTGACCGCTCCGGACAGCGCGACTGAACAAATGTGTGGCAAATACCCCAGTCCCCGCGTTACACTGGTACGCTCGCCACCGCTCGAGGAGTTCGTTGCCGCGCAACACACTGACCGATCTGCTGTCGCTCGAACAGGGCGGTACCGCTATTTCAGAATGGCGAGAGCGCATTCTGTCCAGGATCCTCTCTGTCTCTCTGATCCTGGGATCACTGGTAGCAATACCGACGATCTACTTCGCGTTTGTACGCGGTCCGTCCGCCGTGACGGTGATCGATGCGCTTGGATTGCTAGCGCTGATTTTCATCGTAAAAATGCCCGGCCTTTCGTACCGTTTCCGCGGCTACACGTTCCTCTTTCTCAACTTCCTCACTGGCGTCGGATTTCTGGTGATGGTCGGTACGATCAGCCAGATATATCTCCTCGCGGTTCCAATTTTTGCCGCGCTCTTTTTCGGGTTACGGGTTGCCAGCTTCGCGCTGGTAATAAACGCGATAACTCTTTTTGTTCTTGGCTATCTCGTCCAGCAGGACGTGCCTTTCCCGGGACTGTTATCTACTGACCTGGCCAAGTGGGCAGTGATTTCCCTGAACTTTGCTTTCGTTGACACCGTACTTACGATCTCGACAGCGCTGCTCCTGGATAACATCGAGAAGTCATATCATGGCTTGCAGACCGCCGGAAAGTCGCTCGTAACCAAGCAAAAGGAGTTGGCAGAAAAAAATTCAAAGCTGGCGCGTGAAATAAGCGAGCGTGAGGCCGCGGAGGAAAAGGCAATGCGCCTCGCGCGTGCAATGGAACAGGCTGGCGAGATTATTCTGCTGGGAAATCATGACGGTACCATCGTGTATGCGAATAGTGCCGCGGATCCGATAATCCCGCCGCCAGGCGATGAGGGAAATGTTCGGCGTGTCGAGAATCTTCAATTGTCCAGTGAGAGCCGGGATGCAATGGTCTCAGCAGTGCATAAAAAAGAACACTGGAGGGGACGGGTGCACGCGCTTGGCCAGGATGGCACTATGCGCCAGATGGTTGCCGTGGTTACACCTTCGACGGACAGTGAGGGCCACCTCAATAACTTCGTGGCAATTCTTCGCGATGTTACGCACGAAGTCCGGATCGAGGAAC
>JANLYJ010000164.1:0-1662 GCA_031365555.1 Gemmatimonadaceae bacterium
AGGTCATAAAGGCAGGTTGCATAATCCTCAATGAGAATGCTATCGTGAGTCGGGAGTCGTGAATCGTGAGTGATTACTTTGGACCCAGGTCTGATGTCTGACTTCTCACGATAAAGCAATGACGACCTGCCCGATCCCGGGAGGTCCGGAATAACCAGCAAGCAATGCTCCTTCAAAAAAGCCACCTGCTCATTCCAGATATTACCATCTTCGCCAAAGCCATGAATGAGTACGAGCGGTGTTCCTTTTCCTTCAACCCGGTAAGAGATCGTGGCTGATTGATATGTGAATTCCTTTCGCATGTTATGCTTTGGCCCATTTGACGCTTCTAAATAATAACAGGATAACCAACGGGATGAAAGCGGGGTTGAGCTGTTGCGGTAACCAAAAAAAACAAGCCAGTAAAAAGCCGTAAACCAACGAGGTAACAAAGAAATATTTTGATAACCATATGGGCCTTTTCCATAAAGTAGCGGCGGCGATCACATTGGTTGGCAGGGCCCAGAGAAGGTTGTAATTGGCGGCAAAAGAACTATGGTCCGTTCCAAACCACGTAAACAAAAGAAAGCAGCCAATCAAACCTGTCAGGCAGAACAGGATAAAGTCAATCAAACGTGTAATGATCCATGCCCTTTTACTTTTCAGGTTGGATACCAGCAGGATGACTGCAGAAATAATGGCAAAAACAAACAAGGGCCAATTGGTAGTATTGCGGTTACCGGTTGAACCTGGCAGGATAGCCTGTTTGTGTAACATAAGAGGGTTTGTTGAGGTAGCGGAACTGTCAACCCCCTTCATCAGGTAATCCGGCAGGAACATCGACTCATCAATTGTGACTGCTTTATCTGTGCGGCTGCCTAATAAAATATCCATTCCTAATTTGGTCCATGCCATGCTGCCCCTGTCTAAATATTCATGTATCATATCCCTGAATGAAGTGCCATTTGGAACTAATTTTGTATCAATCTTCATTCCCGCATACCTCACCAGGATATTCTTAACCCGAGAGGTGCAGTTATCATACAGGAAGTCATATTTATAAAAACGAATGTTCCCAATAAGGTTTTCCGCGATGGCATTTTTGATGGCCAGTTTGGTACTGTCATTCATCTGGAGCTCCTGCTCGGTAACACTTCGGTTGGTTACCTGGTACTCATACAGAAATGCGTGTAATTCCTCTACCGACAGAAAATAGTTCAATTTACCACGTACGAATTTTGGATAAAAATCAGGATCCTGGAAATCGAAAGTGCCGTAATTGTAAATGAGGTCAGTATTTTGAGAACTGTCGATAATCCGGAGAGCGGTATGCCCGAAAATGGAATACAATTCATCACCTGGTCCGCAGGTGAGCAGGCTGATGCGGAGATGTGGCTGGGCGGTTTGAGCATGCGAAGCATTGGCGAACCATGTGAAGAATACAATAAGAACACCAAAAACTCTTTTCACTTTTTTTCTTTGTAAGATACGGCGGAAATTATTTAGTAATAATCGCATACAGGAATTGTATTCTTCAAAGAGAATGGCTGTAATGCCTACCTGGCCGGAAGAAAAAATTGCCACAGAATGATCAGATTCATATTGTTTTTTCAATGCTGATCTGTGCATTCTGTGGCAAAAAAATAATAAAGGGGATAACATCAATTACCGGCAATTTTACAG
>JANLYJ010000165.1:0-6606 GCA_031365555.1 Gemmatimonadaceae bacterium
GCGTTTGCATTGAACAGCTTTGCATTCGCCGTGAGATCGTATCCCTTCGCCCTGCTCTCCAGATCCATCCGGCCATGAAGATTCAGTGACCCGCCATCGGAGAATCCGAGGTCGGCATTGACAGCAAAATCACGGAGCGAACCAACGAGCCTGAATGGACCGGCTGCCGATCCGCGCAGTCCGATCTTTGGAGCGAACTGACCGACGGTCGCAAGTGAGAGCGGACGCAGTCGCGCGTCGATGTCGAACCATGGCGTGCCCGCCGCTCTGAACGCGGCCTTCCCAACCACGTTCGACCGGCCAGTGCGGTCGACGTGAGTGACATCGCCCTGCGCGCGCATCAGTCCGTCAGTTTCGCCATTGAGTGTGACCGGACCAGTGAGCGTTCCACCAATGGGCAGCGTCGGCATCCACTGTTTTAGGAGCGCGACTTGAAGCGGCATCAGCCGCAGCTTGAGATTATTTGTACTGACCGACTTGGGGAAAATTCCGACTTCACCATTTGCAATCACGCGATTGACGCCTGATCGCGGGTCGCGAAAAGTGAGATCACCATCCAGCAGCAAAGCATGCTGACCGCCCGCCGCCTTCACGTGTCCCGCCAGAATCCCGTGTCTGGGCGGAATTGCCCAGGGCAGGATACGCTGAATGAGATGGGTGTCGAGGTTGGACGCGCGCATGTCTGTACCGTGCAGCGCGAATGTGTCAGCCACGAAAGTGATTCCGAAATCACCCCAGAGATGCGAGCTGTTGAGAGTCAGGTCGGCGTTTGTAGCCTGATACTTCTCTATTCCATTTTTCCAGTCGAGGGCGAAATCCATCCTGCCGCTGCCGACTTCGGGAATGGGCGGATGGATCCAGCGCAGGTCTGCAGCTGCAACTTTGGGTGACTTGAGGCGCAGCCACATGTCGCCATTGTCAACCGAGTACATCCCGTCACCCGAGACATTGGTTCCCGGCAGCACGGCCTTCACACCCTTGAACCAGACCGAGTCGGAATCGAAGTCAAAGATTCCGTTGATGTCGTTGACGGTGACCGTGGGCGGCTTGAAGGGAACAGCCAGAGCCTTTCCGCGCGTGACGACAGCGCGACGGTATTTGTACGCCGGATCTTCCAGTCGAAGCAGCGGAAGGAAAGCGTTGATGTTGTGGTAGTAAGCAGTCTTCTGAAATCCACCCGGCACACGCTGGATGTCAAAGCGCATGTCATCGGTAAACGCCCGCTTGACTGCAGCTGCTTTTTTCGCGGGCGAGAGAGTGTCGTTCGGCGCCCAGGGGGAATGGACTGTAAGCTCGCCATCCACGATGGTGACATTGGTGAAGCGAATCCACTGACCCCAGCCTGTTTTCTTTACGCCAGTACGTGTGACTGTGTCCCTGGGAAAAATCCGGTCATAATTCCACTTTCCACCGGGCTGTCTGTCGAGGACGATGACCGGCTGAATCAGGCGAACGCTGTCCATCTCGATCTTCTTTCCGAAGAAAGTGGAGATCGAGTATTTCGCCCATACCTCTTTCGCAATCACAAAAGGCTTGTGAGCGCTATCAGTGATTACCAGGTCATGAAGTGTGAAACCGTGGCGCAGATTGCCAGTAACGCTTCCGATGCGCACGATGCCGTGCGAATTGTTCTGGAGAAGCGCTTCAACCCGGCCGCGCACAATGTTCCGTCCCCAGTCGGTTCCCGCGACGACGAACAACCCAATCACGAGAAGACCAACGATGGCGAGCAGTGGAATCAGCTCGCGGAGTACGTACCACCGAACGCGACGTGCAGCCACTAAAATGCTTCTCCGATCGACAGGTGAAGCTGCATCCGGTTCAGTAGTCCCTTGGCCGGCGCATAGCGGCGATTCTCTTTGAGGTTGACGAGTCTTACCTCGCCGTTCACAAGCTGCTCGGTGACCACGGGAAGGAACTCGCCGCCCGTCGGACTGAGAGCGAGATCAACGCGAACAGGACCGACGCGCGTGAGGTATCGAATTCCAACTCCGGGCGTAACCGCTGCCTTGCTCTTTGGCAGTGCCGAATTGATTCGCTGGGATACGTAGCCAGCATCCACAAACGCTGCACCCGACAGGTCCTTCCAGATGGGGAAGCGCAGCTCGGCACTTCCTTCAACGACAACATTTCCGCCTAGCGCGCGCGGCTCGAAATCGCGATTCGCGAGACCGGCTGAATTTGCATCGCACACTGTCATGTCCGCGCCGGATGCGCAGGGAGCGTTACCAGCGTTGTTTTTCTTCAGCTGTGCAGCGGAGATTGTCAGAACTCGTGGTCCCAGCTGGTTTTCACCGAATCCACGAACGGACCGTGATCCGCCGGCGTAGAATCTTTTCCGTGGATGGAGAATGTCGCCAGCAGTCGTTGCACCCACTGCCGCACCGGTGCTCTCGAGCGCGTTCACCCAGCCTGTTCGTACATGCCCCCCAATAACGCCTCGCGTGCGAAAGGGCATGAACGCCGCAGCGTCCAGCGTTGCGCGATTGTACCGAAAGTCGGAAATGGTAAGCGAAGACGCGTGCTCCAGATCCGCAGAACCACGAATGCCTCGGCTCGGACCAAGGGGATCGTTGGTACGGTCGATCTGCATGTTAAGCGTGAAAGGCGAAAGCCGCTGCTTCTCACGAAGCGCCGACAGTGTGGACTGGTCGCAAACGCCGTAGTTGATGCAGAAGTAAACATCGCCCGCCTCAACCTGCGAAATCTCGAAGCGATAGTTCGCGCTGGCGGGAGCCCGGAACGTCAGGTTGCGAGTGAACGTAAAGCTCGTTCCGTAACCGCGATCCACAAAAATTCCTGGCGCGCTGCGACGATGCGCAAAGATGGCGGCGGCCGCCTCGTTATGTGGCGATCCCCACCAGGGCTGCCTGACTTCGATGCTGGCATTGTAGGTCGGAGAGAAATACCGGGCGCGATCGGCGCCAACGTTGCCGGCGACATCGCGAAAAATCCCTTTTCCGTTCAGGGATGAAGCGAAAAGGTTTCCGATCGCAGCACTCGCGGCAAGCCGGCGTGCGGATCCGAACCAGTTGTAGTGCAGGTACCGTCCTTCAACCTGGAAGAAATCGATCGTGCTGAAGCCGGCACTCGTCCGAACTTCGCGCGGCGGAGATTCCTGGACAGTGACAACCACGAGCTTGCTCGAGTCACCCTGAATGGGAAGCTCGAGCACCGCGCGCTTGAACAGGTTGGACTCGTAGAGTGCCCGCTGACTGCGCAGCATGTCCGTGCGGCGAAACACGTCGCCAGGCTTGAAGGTCAGCGACTTCCGGATCGTGCGCTCGGTAACCCGGTTCTCGCCGACAATGTCAATCGCAGCCACAGTCGTCTTCCACTTGGGATGCATGACTAGCGTGATCTCGGCCTTGTGATTCACTTCGTCAACGACAACAGCGGTATCCACTTCGGCGTCGCCGAATCCGCGATCCCAGAGAGTTGTCAGAAGCTTTGCACGAGTCGAATCGATGCGAATCAGGTTGAGCGGTGTGCCCACCGAAATCGCCAGTCTCCGCTGAATTTCGCGCGGCTTGAGAACCTGGCTGTCCTGACGAACGTCGAGTGTTGACACGAGTGTCGGCGGACCTTCTGTGATGCGGAATGCAATCTCGACTTTGTTCTTGCCCTTCTTGACGAGCGCGGTATCGACCTGCGTGTCGCGATACCCGCGTTTCCAGTAGAAGACGCGCAGCCGCAAAACGTCGCGCGCGAGCTCGTCATGATTCAGGTACTTCTTCTCGTAGACGTACTTGGATTTACTGATCAAGCAGAAAGGCTTCAGCAGAAAACTCTTGCAGTGCGACGCTTCAGTCGAGACGCTCTGCTCGAGCTCCTCGGTCTTCATCACGTGCACGCCCTGGAACCGGAGTCGTGTGACTTCCGGGTCCCGGTTTAGCTGCTTCTGATTTGGCTGGGACTGGGCTAAAACAGGCACTAACAGCCCTATGGAGGCTCTGATCAGGAGCCTGCCGAAGATGTTCCGAAACATGAGGGCTAATTTAGCAAGTGGCGGGCCGGACGCATCTATAGAGCGGCTAACTACGAACTTAAGAACTACCGAGCCAGGAGCAGCTCGCTGGGAGCGTTAAAAGCTTGGAGCCGGCCCCAAGCACCAGGCTTGCCGCTAGCTGCTCCCAGCTCGGTAGTTCTTAAGTGGCTTTTAAAGCCCTTCGAGCAGGGCATCGTTGTTCGGCGTTCCCGCGATCCGCTTGATCAACCACTCCATCGCCGCGGATGACGGCATCTGCTGCAACCCGCGTCTCAGCGTGTACACATGCTCCAGCTGCTCCGCCTTGAACAGCTTGTCCTCTCTCCGCGTACCCGATGTTCCGATGTCGATTGCCGGAAAAATCCGGCGCTCGGCGAGGCCGCGATCGAGCTTGATTTCGCAGTTGCCGGTTCCCTTGAACTCTTCGAAAATCACGTCGTCCATTCGAGATCCTGTCTCGACGAGAGCGGTTGCAATGATGGTCAGTGAGCCACCGCCATTCTCGGGTGCAACGGAACGGGCGGAACCGAAAAATGCCTTTGGTTTCGCCATCGCAGTTGCATCGAGACCACCGGAAAGCGTGCGTCCGGTTCCACGTTCGACCGTGTTGAATGCGCGTGCCATGCGCGTGATTGAATCCAGAACGATGACGACATCCTTGCCCATTTCGACAAGGCGACGCGCACGCTCGAGGACCATTTCGGTTACGTCCGTGTGACGCACTGCGGGCATGTCGAAACTGGAAGCGACGACTTCGCCGTAACCCCAGGTGATCATTTCGCTGACTTCTTCCGGACGTTCATCTACGAGAAGAACGAGCAGGGCAGCCTGCGGATGATTCACTGCGACACCTTCGACAATCGCCTGAAGCAGCATCGTCTTTCCTGCGCGTGCAGGTGCAACGATCAGTGCGCGCTGGCCGTATCCGATCGGCGCAATGAGATCGATTGCGCGGCGTGTCACCTCCGGTCCGCCCTTGGCAGGCTTTCCGGTTTCGAGCGTCAGTTTCTTGTCCGGATACGATGCGATCAATGAGCCGAAGTCCGGTCTCCGCGCCATGTCGGCGGGATCTGCATCGTTGATCTTGAGGATGTCGCAGACGACAACGCGGTTGCGTGGGTCATGTCCTGTGCTCGCATGCACCTGATCGCCGCGGCGCAGTCCGTACTGTCGAATGATGTTGGGAGGAACGAACGCGTCACCAGCTTCTGCCAGGTAGCTGTTCGCAGCGCGGCGAATGAAGCCGCCATCCCTCTGTGGATCGTACCAGCCTACACTTTCAGAATCAGCAGTGACCGGGAGCAAAGGGGCGCGCATCTGGCCGCCCTGCTGATTGTTATTGTTATTGTTGTTGTCTCTGCGTGGACCGCGATCGTTTCCACCGCCCTGTCCCTGGCCCTGACCGCCGCCACCCTGACCGCGTCCGCGACGCTGATGCCGGTTCCTGCGACTGTTGTTGTTTCTGTTTCCGCCGGCACCGCCGCCATCGTTCCGTGGTCCACGATTTCGATTGTCGTTGCGATTGCCGCCCTGTCCTCCGCCGTTACCCTGTCCGCGTCCCGAATCGTTGTCGTTTGAGTACGATGGCGCGTTGTTGTCTGTGGGCCCTGCAGGCGCCGGAGGTGCTGAGGGCGCGCTCTGGTCGCGGGGCGCATCCGATCCCGAATTATCGGAACCGCTGCGGTCTGGGCTTTCTGAATCCTGGGTCATCGAGTCATTGGCACTTAGGTATGGATCTGCATTCTCGTTACTGTCCATGGGAACGTCCGAAGATGGACGTGGGCCACGGCCGCGACGAAAGGGACGTCGGCGTTCGTTCATTGAATTGTGTGTGGCAGGGAGAAAAAACTGGTGACTTAACTGCTGTGGGATGCCCGGAAATAACTCACGCGGCGGACCACAACTTCACTCAATCAAACGCGCGCCGGAGGTACAGGCGGCGTTGGTTAACAGAATGCTAGTACAGGCTATTTGAATTGTCCAGCAGAAAAACGGCAGGTAAAGCTGGTTATGGGTTATGAGTGGTCGGTTCCGGGTTCAGGGTTCTAAAAACCGATTAACCCATAACTCATAACCCACAACTCAAAAACCAGCAGTATCTCCCTAAGACGGCAGAAGGATATTATCCAACTGTTTTACGGCGTCAATCGTCCTCCGGCACAATTCAACTATCCGGTCAACCGATTGCTTCTGTTCGTCTGGCAGCTCTTCAAGCTGAAGAAGCTGCGCCTCGGTCAAAAGTGCGGTGAGTGGATTGTTGAGCATGTGGCGTATTTCTGCCAGCTTTGCCCGGTTGGATGATTGGTCCATCGTGCGATAACTTAGCATTGTGTCAGACTCAATGCATGAAGAAATCCCCCGGCTCGAACAAGCCGTCGCCGAGCGGCCGGATGACGCCCGCGCCCTGATTGCGCTGGCCAACGCGTATTGGCTGGCCGGCCGAGGCCCTGAAGTGGTGAACGATCTCGCCAGTCGCGCAATTACTGCCGACCCACAAAACCGTGCAGGCTGGCATTTGTGGTCGCTCGCCGAATCGGATCCTCGTGCGCGCGTCGGTCGCTGGCAGCAGGTATCCGAACGTTTTCCTGAAGACGACCTCGCGCGCGCCAATGTCGCGG
>JANLYJ010000177.1:0-6798 GCA_031365555.1 Gemmatimonadaceae bacterium
TCCGCTCAATGCAGGCAGCGCCCCAGACTCATCTTCGCCGAGCAGTGCGAGCAGTCCCTGAATGAGTGAGCGCAGCTCGTCGGTGTTTTCGAGAATGCGAGCCTCTTCCTCGAGTGCGGCATCTTCGCCTGCCACTAGCTTCGCCCCTTCAATCTCGTTGCAAACATGCCGCAAATAGTCAGCGCGCTTTTCCGCATCCTGCTTGCGCATGCTCAACGTCTTGATGTGTCGCTGGATCTCACTCAGCTCTGAATACGCCTGCGCCACACGCTGAAGCTGGTCGTCCGCGACGGCTGATTTGTCCAGGAGCATTCGCTGTGCGTCTGGATCGAGAAGAGACTGGGCTTCGTGTTGTCCGTGCAAATTCACGAGCATCTTCCCAATTTCTGCGAGTGCAGAAGCGGTCACTGACGTGCCGTTCACCCAGGCGCGCCCACGACCGCTGCTGCCGATCTCCCGCTTGAGAACGAGCACGGCTCCGTCAATATCAATTCCCTTCTCGTCAGCAGCAGCGAGAATGTCTTTCCGGTCGGTGACGTCGAAAGTTCCTTCAACCGTTGCCTTGTCCGCCCCAGTCCGTATCAGGTCGGAATTCGCACGCTCACCCAGCAGGAATCCGAGAGCGCCCACGATGATGGATTTGCCAGCGCCCGTCTCACCGGACAACACATTGAATCCCGTCGCGAGTGGAAGCGTGACGGATTCGATGATCGCGAAATTTCTGATTCGGAGCTCGGTCAGCATGTGCTGCTACTGCCTGTCGGGTAACCCGCCCCATCCAAGCTTGACACGTATTTTCTCGAAGAACGTTGTCTTCTGAAAGCGGACGAGCAGTACTGACTCTTCCGCGCGTCGCACGACGAGACGCTCATGGTCGCGGAAATTGGCGCCAACCTGGCCGTCCACGGTAACCAGAAGCTCCGTGGCGGAATCATCCGCCTGCACCGAGATCTCAGCAGTAGGAGGCACAACCAGTGGTCGGACGGCAAGTGTATGCGCCGAAATGGGTGTGATGATGATCGACTCCACCGTTGGAACTACCACCGGACCGCCTGCCGAAAGACTGTATGCAGTGGAGCCCGTAGGCGTGGAGATTACAATTCCATCGCACGCGTACGAACCGAGCGATGCGCCATCCACGGTTATTCCGAGTCTCACAACGCGCGCAAATCCACCCTTGTGCAGAACAAAATCATTGAGCGCACGCCACTCCTTCTTTGTCGCGCCATTCTCATCAACGGCTCGCGCTGCCAGAACCATCCTCGCTTCAGCGACGAACTTTCCCCCCGCGAAATCAGAGAGCGCTGTCTCAACATCAGAACCCTGACAGCTCGTAAGAAATCCGAGCCTCCCAAGATTGACGCCGAGTATCGGGATCTGCCGGCCTTTTAGAAAGCGCGCGCCTCTTAAAAGAGTGCCGTCGCCGCCGAGCGTCAGAAGGGCGTCGAGCGCATCGGGCGATTCGAGCTTCTCTTCACCTGATTCGATCTCGCCGATATCAGGCTCGATGAAGAGTTGCATGCCCAGCGTTTTCGCAGACGCGCGAATGGTTCGGAGCGCCTCCGGAATGCCATCGTAGCCTTTATGCCCGATTACTCCGATTCGCATCAGATGGCGCGAAGGTGGCCGCGCGCCGGAAGCTCGCCGCGCAGTGACAGCCGGGCCCAGCGCGCTATTCCATCTGCGTCCAGCTCTGTGATTGCGAGCTGACGAACACGCGACGCCTGCTCTATGAACCTGTCAGGCACGCCATGCGCAATCACTCTTACGCTCGGCTTAATCGAAGCAATCGTGGACGCCATGAAGGCACCGAAGCCGTTGACCACCGTTCCCTCTTCGACAACCAGGATGCGTGTATGACTGTCGAGAATCGCCCGAAGAGTTGTTTCGTCGTACGGCTTCATGTAACGGCAGTTCACAACTGTTACATCGATGTTGTCTGTCGCCAGACTGGAAGCCGCTTCGAGCGAAGGCAGGACCATCGTTCCAACCGCAAGGATCGCAAGACGCTCGCGCGAAGTATCATTCGATGGCGAAGCCTGCCTGAGAATTTCCCAGCTCGCATATGGCACCGCATCGATCTCTGAAATCTGGGGAACTATCTCAGGAGAGGCGTCACGCGGATACCGGATGCTGAATGGACCCCCTTCATGTTTCACTGCGGAGCGGAGCAGGCCGAGCATCTCCGTCCCGTTCTTCGGCGCAGTCACGGTCATGCCGGGAACTGCGAGCATGTATGCGATGTCGTAGAGCCCCATGTGCGTAGGACCGTCTTCACCAACGAGCCCCGCTCGATCCATGCAGAAAGTCACAGCAAGTTCCTGAATTGCCACGTCATGAATGACATTGTCATATGCGCGCTGCAGAAACGTGGAATAAATCGCGCACACCGGCTTCAATCCGCGCGTCGCCATTCCAGCTGCGAAGGTCACCGCATGACCTTCGGCGATTCCAACATCGAAAAAGCGCTCAGGAAATGCCTTGGCAAAAGCACCCGTTCCAGTTCCGCTCGGCATCGCCGCAGTAATAGCGACAACTTTTTCGTTTTCGGCGGCCAGCTCGGTGAGCCCCTTTCCAAATACGGTTGTGTAATTCGCATTCGCTGAGGAAACCTTGAGCTGCTTGCCTGTAGCCGGGTCGTGACCCGGGGGAAGTGCATGCCACTTCTCGGTGTGCTCGCCCGCAGGAAATCCTTTGCCTTTCTGAGTGATCACGTGAACGAGGCGTGGACCCGTCATTTCCCGAACCGCATCGAGAGTGTCCACCAGTACGTCAATGTCGTGACCATCGATCGGGCCGAAATAGCGAAAACCAAGCTCCTCGAAAAGTACGCCGGGAGTGAGAAATGATTTCACACTCTCCTCCCACTTTCTCACAAGGCCGCCTACAGCTGAAAGCGGACCAGGTGCGTTGTCTATGGCAGTTCCAATCGCAGAGCGCACCTTGTTGTAAACGGGATTGCGCTGAATGGAGGTGAGATACTTCGACATGGCGCCGACATTCGGTGCGATGGACATCTCATTGTCATTCAGGATCACGATGAAGTCGCGGCCCGATGCGCCCGCGTTATTCAATCCTTCGTACGAGAGGCCGCAGGTGAGTGCGCCGTCGCCGAGAACGGAAACAACCTTGAACGATTCACCATTGAGGTCGCGTGCAGTCGCCATTCCGAGACCCGCTGAAATCGCGGTTGCGGCGTGGCCTGCACCGAAGGTGTCGTACTCACTCTCATTTCTCTTGAGAAAACCGGACAGTCCATTCTCCTGACGCAGCGTTTCCATTCCTGCGTCGCGTCCGGTCAGGAGCTTGTGCGGATATCCCTGGTGTCCGACGTCCCAAAGGAGCTGGTCGCGCGGTGTGTCGAACACGCGGTGAAGTGCAATCGAAAGCTCGACGACTCCCAGTCCTGCGCCGATGTGTCCGCCTGTGCGCGCGCAGACCTGAATCAGGCGGGAGCGCATTAGCTCTGCAACCTCGCGCAGCTCGTCCCGGGTCAGCGGCTTGAGATCAGCCGGTGACTTGAGACGTTCGAGCAGGTTGAGTTCTGAAGAATCCATATTGTTTTTAGAGTTCACGAAGCGCGTGCAACTGCAAAATCGCCCAGCGACGAAAGCCTGTCAGTCAGGAGATTTGCATTGGCAAGCGCAGCCTTTCCTTCGGCTATCAATGTTCGCGCTCGCCTTGAAGCTTCTTCGACACCCATGAGTGACGGATAGGTGCTCTTGCTGAGTGTAGCGTCCCGACCTGCTGTTTTCCCAAGCACATCACTTGTACTCGTTACATCGAGAACATCATCCACAATCTGAAAGGCAAGGCCAACCCGGTCGCCGAACATTTCGAGCGCGATCTGCTGCGTCTTGTCGCATCCCCCGGCAAGCCCGCCAATTACAACTGACGCACTGATAAGCGCGCCGGTTTTGGCCGCATGAGTGCGCTCGAGATCAGAAAGCGAAACCTCCCGACCTTCGGCCTCGAGGTCTCTAAGCTGGCCGGCGATCATCCCGCCTCCGCCCGCCGCCTGCGCCATCCTCCTAACTATCGTACAGGCGACCCCCTCCGGCAACCTTAGAGCGTCACATGATTTCGTGGCAGTGTCGATGGCAATCGGAAGGAGCGCCAGACCCGCCCGCATGGCCGTTCCGGTCCCATGCACCCGATGGACTGTAGGCGTGCCGCGTCGAAGGTCGTCATCGTCCATGCATGGCAGGTCGTCGTGGACGAGAGAATAGGCGTGAATCATCTCAACCGAAGCGGCCAGTCCGCTCACATCTGCACGGCCTCCAACGCTTTCAGCCGCTGCAAAAACGAGTCGCGCACGCAGCCGCTTTCCACCCCCGCGCATGGAGTAGCGAATTGCTTCACCGAATTCGGCCGACTCCATAGCACAGCCCGCAACGATTTCCTGGAGCGTTTCCTCGAAGGCGTCAGGGAGCTCGCCTGATGACGATTGTGTGCTCAGACGTCCAGCTCGCGAAGCTCCAGGGTGCCGTCAGCCGCTTCGACAAGCTGGCGCACCCGAGTTTCCGCAACCGTCAATGCTGTGGACGCTTCCCGCAGCACTGCTATCCCCTCTTCGAAGAGCCGCAACGACTCGTCGAGATCGACTGACTCGACGTCGAGGCGCTCAACAATTTCTTCGAGACGCTTGAGGTTTGCCTCGAACGAGGGGGCTGTGGCTTTCTTGCGAGTTTCGGCCATGAATCAAGCTAACGCAGTCAGGCAGCACCCAGATATTTGTCTTTGAGCACCTGACGGTGGTGCCGCTCGTGCCCGCCCAGAATGTACGCGATTGCGCGCACACTCACGGCACTGCCATTGGCAGAGCCCAATTTCTTCCAGGCATCCTGGCTCAGGTTCCCGAAAAAGGAGAGCGTGGCTGAACGGACTGTCGCGAACTCTTCAATAACGGCGGACAGGGGCAGCGAATCGAACGAACCTCCGCGCACATAGTCATCCTCCTCAAAACCGGGAAGCGACTGGGTTTCACCACGCGCGATGCATAGTGCGCGGTAAACGAAGATGCGCTCCGCATCGGTCAGGTGACCGAGAAGTTCCCTGACGCTCCATTTGCCCGGAGCGTACCTGTAGCCCGCCTTGTCATCCGGAATCGCCTTGAGCATTGCGAGTGTTTCTGCCAGCTGGGCTTTGAGGGTCTGGACTATGTCACCTTCGGGGACGAGAGCGATGTACTTCCCGTAGTAGGGATTGAACTCGCCTTCTTCTGGACGTGATTTCATGGCAGCGGGTGCTCCGGTAGAGTGCAGCCTAAATCTAAAGTTTTGCGCGAGCGCCGGCTCTGGAATTGAGCTTGCTTCTGCATACAGCCGATGAAAACCCCAAAAGTCGGACTATGCGGTTTCACCATAGGCGCCAAGACCTATTACAAGCGCTATCCGCTGGTCGAGGTTCAGCAGACCTTTTACGATCCGCCGCCCGTCAAGACACTGGAGCGGTGGCGAAACGACGCCCCCGCGGACTTCGAGTTTACGATGAAGGCGTGGCAGGTGATCACCCACTTGGGATCAAGCAGCACGTATCGCAGGCTGAAGTCTCCATTCAGCGACCTGGAGAAATCGGAAGCCGGCGCATTCCGTCCTACGCCGACCGTTCGGGCAGCGTGGGAAAAGACTCGCGAAGCCGCCCTGATTCTTCGCGCTACAGCAATTTTGTTTCAGTGTCCGCCCAGCTTTAAACCAACGGACGAGAACGTCTCCAACATGCGCCGCTTCTTCACTGAGATCGAACGCCCCGCAGGTGTTCGATTCCTCTGGGAGCCGCGCGGAAAATGGCCGGAAGACATCGTGGTCGATCTTTGTACTTCCTTTTCGCTGGTGCACGCAGTGGATCCGTTTGTCACGCCATCGCTAACACCTAAAGAGATTTACTGGCGACTGCACGGTATCAAGAGTCCCTACGCCGTGTACACGGACGACCAGCTCCGGCAACTCGTAGAGTGGCTGCCCGATGGCGGTGAATCTTACGTCATGTTCAATAACATTCCGCGAGTTGGCGATTCGCAGCGCTTCCTTAATTTCCTGCTCCCGTCGAATGGCCACGCTACACTCGACCTGAAATAGTGATGGGAGTTCACGGAGGCGCGGAGGTCACTGAACTGCAAATAAAACTAATAGTGCGTGAGTTTTTGCAGTTCCCAATGTCATTAGCTGTTTCCGTGCACACCGCGCCTCCGCGAACTCCCATCACCCTTTCCCCTTACCCGCGCCAGTAGATAATGATGGAACCGAGGCGCACGGATTGCACTTCTCCGACCCATGGGCGCTGAAACTCAGACTGGTATCCGCAGCCAGGTAGTCAAAATCCTGGGTGACATCTGCAGGAAAGCGGAAGCAGTTGCCGACCTCGCGGGACTGGACGTCGGAAACGATCCTTACAAGATCGTAGCCTACCGCGGCTACGGAACGACGACTCGCGTACTGGTTCAGGGGCGCGTGCTCGAATGTGAAGACGTCTCGCCTGCAACCGAGATGGACACACTTACATCGAACCTCGTAAACACTCTCAAACGCATTGCAAGCGATCCCATCGCCGGCGCTCGAGTGCGTGTTACTATCGCTGCAAATAAGCGTGAGCTGACCTGTGATGCCGAAGGGTTCTTTCGGGAGTGGATAGACCTTGGCGAGCCAATCGCGGCCAAACAAACCTGGCAAGAGATCCAGCTGGAGCTTGTGTCGCCTGTTCGCGATGGACACACACCGGTCACGGCTACAGGTCTGCTTCAGATTCCTCCCGGCACTCCAGCGTTCGGCGTGATCAGCGATCTCGATGACACTGTAATCC
>JANLYJ010000184.1:0-1561 GCA_031365555.1 Gemmatimonadaceae bacterium
GACGTTGATCGCGCGCGTCTCGCGAAGCGCAGTGGATTGAACCGTGAACGTTTCGTGAGCGAGTACGGAGTCCGAAAGGGGCACCTCGACCACGCCGCTCGATACAACTGGAAGAGGTCCGTGCGTCACGGCTGCACAGCCAATGGATGCGAGCAGGATAAGCAGATGTGCTGGACTTGTCGATTTCATCAGTAAGCAGCGTTGAGGCGTTGAATCAGGAATGACTCCGTCAATGTATCCAGACGCGCACATCCGTTGCCAATCTGTGTAGCTTCAAGGATGGCGGACAAACAACGAACAATCGCGATCCTCACCGGCGGCGGTGACGTCCCCGGCCTCAACCCGGCAATCAGGTCGATCACCATACGCGCCCTGCGCGAAGGCTATCGCGTCATCGGGATCAGGCGCGGCTGGGCAGGTATCGTCGACTACAATAGAGATCCGGGCGCCGACAACACCGAGAACGTCCAGGAGTTGAGCGAGGCCATCGTCAACCGTGCAGCTCGCACAGGCGGAACTTTTCTGCACACCTCAAGGACACGACCGAGTCACTTGCCGCTGGGGCGAGTACCCGCGCACATGACCGGGTACGATCAGCCGATCAACGACGTCACGAAGGATGTGCTCAGGAATCTCGAGCATCTCGGCGTCGATGTGCTTGTACCAATCGGCGGAGACGACACACTCAGCTACGGCAAGCGACTTCACGATGAAGGCGTTCACGTCGTCGCGATTCCAAAGACGATGGACAATGACGTTTACGGAACCGACTACTGCATCGGCTTCAGCACGTGCGTCACGAGAACGATCGAGCTCACACACAGCCTGCGCACATCCGCCGGGTCACACGAACGCTTTCGGCTGCTTTCGAACCTGAATGGCGAGATGGATCGGAAAGAGTTGCCGGGAATCTTGTCGCAGGCGCGCCTGTCGCAGCAAGGTTTCGAGCGACGGCGTCACGGGACCTTCGAAGGACACCTGCCCATTGGTGAGGACGACGAGTGGTTTGGAAGAATCGATGAGCTGTTCGTTTAGAAAGAGGCTGTAACGTTGGACCCGGTCGGCTTGGACCTCAATGCGATTCGGCGCCACGATGGAGGCGTCCAGTCT
Organism: Gemmatimonadaceae bacterium; assembly: GCA_031365555.1. Classification (GTDB taxonomy): domain Bacteria; phylum Gemmatimonadota; class Gemmatimonadetes; order Gemmatimonadales; family Gemmatimonadaceae; genus UBA4720. Next base: position 1,111 of record JANLYJ010000184.1, read on the forward strand.
CGCATATTCTCGGCGCGTGATCAGGTCGTCTCGCTTGCTGACCAGATCTTCGGAGAATGCAGCAATAAGATCGGTCGCGTCGATGCGCACCCATCCAAACGGTTGAAGGTGACTCGCATCACGCACCACCGTCACAGTCGTCGGCAAGGGATTGCGCCGTTGGGCGTTGAACCAGTTCACCAGCTCAGGCAATTCCTCCCTGGGGAAGTAGTGCCCGCCGGCCATGGGATGCTCGCGATCATGTTCTCGATAGACAAAGGGATAGCCCAGCCTGGTCAACTCTTCCGTAATCGTGCGGCTGAGTTCCACCGGCATCACCTGATCCTTGGTTCCGTGAATGATATAGATCGGCGTGGAACGCAGGTTGGCCAAGAACGGCATCAGCACGTTGTCGAGGCCACTGGCCATGGGTACAATGCCGGCGAACAGGGGCGCGTGGTGCATGCCGATG
>JANLYJ010000188.1:0-2169 GCA_031365555.1 Gemmatimonadaceae bacterium
TCCCAGTGAATGCGAGATACATTTTGCGGGAAGCGGGAAGCAGGAAAGCGGGCTGCCGGAAGCCATGTCAGTTCTCAGTCGCAGTTGTATTTTCAGCTAGACTCTAAGCCTATTCAAATGAACAAAAGCATCGTCCTCGCAATTCTCCTTGCACCTTCAGCTGTTTCTGCGCAGGAGCGAATCGACTCCGCAATGAACGCCAGGATTCGCGATGAAGGATTGAATCATTCCAAAGTTCTTGAGACAGGAGCGATGCTATCCGATGGCTTTGGACCGCGACTCGCAGGCTCCGATGGCTGGCGACGCGCGGCGCGCTGGGCGCAAGATCGACTCGCATCGTTCGGCGCCAAAAATATTGCGCTCGAGCCTTGGGGGAAAAGAGGAAAGGGCTGGGAGCTGGACTGGTATTCAGTTGACATGACGGCGCCCTACTATCTCCATGTCTATGCGATGCCGAATGCGTGGGCTCCGTCCATAAAAGGCAAACTCACGGGATCGCCTGTCGTTATAACCATCCGCGGCGACTCGGACTACGTGAAGTACCGCGGCAAGCTGCGCGGCAAGATCGTTATGAATGGCCGGCCCTCAACCATTCGGGGCCGCTTCGATGCACAGGCACGCCGGCTCACTGACGCCTACCTCGATTCCATTTCCAGGCTCACCGATCCAGGTGAACCGAAAGATTACTGGGAAGACATCACCGGATGGGCGCAATCGATGCAGCAGCGCAATCATCTCATCGACTTCTATATAAAGGAAGGAGTGGCGGCCGTCCTCACGAGCAGTGGAAACGCCAACGCCCTGAACACATCCTCCTTCCTCGGTTATTCAACCGATCGAAGCAAGGCAGTCCCGACATTCGTCCTGTCCAAAGATCACTTCTCGAGAATTGTCCGGCTCGCGGAGAAAAATCCGTCGCAGGTTACGCTCAGCCTGACCCTTCGCACACGCTACACACAAACCGACTCTGTCGGATACAATGTCATTGCTGAAATTCCGGGAACGGACCCGTCGCTCGCGAGCGAAGTCGTGATGCTCGGCGGACACTTCGACTCATGGCAGGCGGGTACCGGCGCAACAGATAATGCAGCAGGGTGCGCGGTCGGCATGGAAGTGCTCAGGATACTCAATGCCGTCGGCGCCAAACCTCGCCGCACAATCCGTCTTGCAATGTGGGACGGTGAAGAGCAGGAAGATTATTTCGGATCCGGCGGGTATGTGCTCCGCCACTTCGGTGATCCACGCACAATGCAGCTCAAGCCTGAACACGCAAAACTTTCTGCGTATTACAACCTGGACGGCGGAACCGGAAAGATTCGCGGCGTCTTCCTGATGGGTGATGCAAAGGCCCGCCCGGTTCTGTCTGCCATGCTTGCACCATTTGCCGATCTTGGGGCGGGTACCGTCGGCATCAGTAATGACGGCGGGACGGACATGGTGCCCTTCTGGGGCGTGGGTCTCCCGGGATTCAATTTCATCCAGGATCCAATCGACTACGACACCCGGACCCATCACACGAACCTCGACGTGGCCGACTTCCTTCTGGAAGACGACCTGAAGCAGGCCGCGGTGGTCATGGCCTCGGTGGTGTACCACACGGCCAATCGCGACGAGATGATGCCAAGGGCTCCGCTGCCGAAAGCAAGGAAATAGCGGCGGGGACCCACCTCGCCGGTAGGGTGCGCGGGCCATATAATAGAAGTCGCCACCCTAACATCAGGTACCGGATGAATTTCAGCCGCTTTCGTATCGTGCTCGTTGCGTCGGTTTTGCTCCCTCTCGCGACGAATGCCCAGTCAAAGATTTCCTCAGTTATCCCCGCTTTTGATGTCGCCGATCTGGACCGCAGCACGCGGGCATGCGACGACTTTGCGCGCTTTGCCAATGGCGGCTGGCTCGACAAGAACCCAGTCCCGGCAGCCTACACGAGTTGGGGCCCGTTCAGCGTATTAACTGAACGGAACGGCGACGTACTGAAGCAGGTTCTGGAGCGCGCGCAGAAACAAGCTCGCACAACCAGAGATTCTGATACGAGAAAGCTCGGCGACTTCTACGCCAGCTGCATGGACTCTTCACGGGTCGAAGCGCTCGGCGCAACTCCACTCAACGCTCCGCTGGCCCGCATCGATGCAATCAACTCGCGCGCCTCGCTCCTCGCAGCGATCACTG
>JANLYJ010000207.1:0-1728 GCA_031365555.1 Gemmatimonadaceae bacterium
GACGAACTTGCCTTCGCCTTCGGTGATTTCCTTCAGGACCGCCTTAAGCCGCTCTTCGAATTCTCCACGGAACTTTGCACCGGCGATCAATGCGCCGAGGTCGAGGGCCATCAGGCGTTTGTCGCGGAGACTCTCGGGTACGTCGCCGTTCACTATGCGTTGTGCGAGCCCTTCTGCGATCGCAGTCTTGCCGACCCCTGGTTCGCCGATCAAGACAGGATTGTTCTTCGTTCTGCGCGACAGCACCTGAATGACGCGACGAATTTCCTCGTCGCGGCCGATGACTGGATCGAGCTTTCCTTTGCGTGCCGCATCAGTGAGGTCACGCGTATAGCGCTGAAGTGCCTGGTACTGGTTCTCGGGGTTCTGGTCCGATACGCGATGGGTGCCGCGAACCTGTTGAAGCGCTTCGCGCAAACTGGAGTGGTTTGCGCCAGCTTCGTTGAGCAGTCGCTTTGAATCAGTTCCTTTGACCTCTGCCAGCGCGAGGAGCATGTGTTCGGTCGACACGAATTCGTCGCCGAGGTCTTTTGCTTCTTTCTCGGCGCGGTCGAAAACCTGGTTGAGCTCGCGCGAGACATTGGGTTGCGCATCGCTCTGTTTTGGGTATCGCGCCGCTTCTTTCTCGGCGTTTTCGCGTAGCGATGCGACGCTGACGCCGAGTTTTTGCAGGACGGGAACGACGATTCCCTCATCCTGCCCGAGAAGTGCGAGCAGGAGGTGTAGATCGTAGACCTGCGGATTACCGGCGCGGCGGGCGATGGACACCGCTTCGTTGAGGGCTTCGCCGGATTTTACTGTCAGTCGATCTGGATTGATCATGGCTGCGAGTGGTGCAATGAGGGTGCCCTGTAACTCTGCCAGCTTGGCGGAGAATGCCTCAAAAAAGAGCGCGTTCCCGAAGGAACGCGCTCAAATTCGTACTTTCAGCCCGAGTTAGCCAATCGAACCGGCTATTTCGACACGAGCATCTTTTTTACGAGCGGTTTTCCGTCAACCTCGAGACGATACAGATAGACACCTGATGCTACTTCCTGCTGCGTCTTTGCATCTGTTCCATCCCAGTAAGCGACGTACTGCCCACAGGTTAACGTCAACTTGTCCAGCACATCTCCCCCAGCAACATTCCCGGATCCGCCTTGCAGAACCGGCACAGCGACAGGCTGAGCCAGCACGTTATAAATCCGCAGACTAACGCGGTACAACCGGCTTGGATCTGTACACCCAGCGCCACCTCCGACACTGAATGGGATCCTTGTGTCCGGATTAAACGGGTTCGGATAGTTTTGTCCGAGCTCCAATCCGGCGCCTTGCGACTTGCCGGTTTGGGGTGAAACTCCCTGAGCCGACAGATTGCCTGGCATGAACGCGCTGAGGGTGAGCACCACCAGTGCTACCCACAGTTGCTTCATTGTTACTCCACTGCTGACAAAGAAAGTTTTAGAAAAAGACCCCTTGGAAAACTGGTTGTACGTATGTTCTCTTCGGCCAAGCTACGGCCATCGTGACAGGGTGTCAAGCACCGTAAAGCGTGTAGGGACACCCTTTTAACGCATCACTCCGGACCTTTCGAGGCCTGCGGTCGTACCGCCCGCCCCTCCTGCCTTCGTTCCGTCACCCCTCTCCGGTCACAGAACTCCAGAAACGGGATCAGGTACTTCCTTGAAACCCCAAGAACCTCTTTAAGCTCCACCGGACTATATATCCGGCCGATTTCGAGCCTGACCC
>JANLYJ010000213.1:0-2556 GCA_031365555.1 Gemmatimonadaceae bacterium
AAGTTACTCAGAATTTTGCAGATTAATTGAGACGATGCAGGAGTACGTAGGGCACTCAAGAGATCTACCAACAATTGGGGGTATAGACGTTTCTAACCCAACAAATGATCGCTTGATGACGATGACTTTGCGTTGCTCAAATTGGCGAAGTTGGATATTTGAATTCGCGTATCGGAGCGATTGAGAGCGATTCGGTGATGTCATCGGGCAAGGAAGGCGCGGGCAGTCCGTCCGAGGGCGGTGCCGGCAAGCGCAGAGACAAGATCCGCGCCCATTTGGAGCAGATGCTTCAGAAGTTGACCGCCAGGCGCGCGGAGAGCCGACGCGACGAGCTCAGCTTAACTTTGGCAACAACCACCGAGTCTCAAGGCGCCTGACATCATGCTGGCAGTGACTGCACCCGATCTGATCAAGCCCAACTCTTTCGCGAGCCGACGGGCGATCGCCATAGCCAACGCCAACCTGTTTCGAGGGATGGCATGCCGTGCGCTACGAGACGGGAAGCCGCACGGCGAGTTACGGGCAGCAAACGCCCGGGCCGCCGCGCGGATCGTGCTCCGTCAGGCCAGACGTGATGCATCGGTCAACCGAATGACCGCGGCCGCCCTCGCCATCTTGTAAGTCTGACGCCCGCCGCTTCAGACGTTTTGCGAGCATGATCATTCTCTCTCCGACTTCCTCAGCCTCACCCAGGCTTCAAGCCAACCGGGCTGGTGAAGTTGACCGGATTGGCAGTACGGCCCGTGCGGTCCTCAGTCGGGACGCAACGACCTCGCCAGGCGTTCGGCACGATCGGGTTTAGTTTGCCCCTCGATCGGTCCGGGGCGCTCGCCCGTCAGAGCAGCCACGGCGAAAATGAGGCTTCCGCCCGCCGCAGCGCCGACTACCATCGTTTTCGCAAGAAGAACGATGGAGACGGGAATGGAAACGAAGCAGCAAGAGCTGGAAGCCCGGATCGTGGCGATCGAGTACGCTCTGCAGGTGATCGTCAACTGCTTGTCCGATCGCCAATCGCTCGACCGTGAGAAGGTCCTGCGGCTGTTGCGAACCGCAGCGGAAACGCCCGATGCCGGAGCATCGAACTGTGCGATCCCCGCTGCCCTGGTAGGTCTCGCCGAACGGCTCTGAAGGGGGTTCATCGCAGCAGCGCCTCGTATGCACCCACCGCTTTCGAGCGCCTCGCCGGGTGGCCAAGGTGGGTCGGGTGCATGACCGGATTCTCCTCAATTCTCCACGCGGCCACAGCAATTCCAAGACGCATAACGGGTTTACGACCGGCGATCGGCGCCTTTTGCGCTGCACATGCCAGTACCGCACCAGTGGGTTCACTACTCACGAAGCGGGCTGCGCGCGTATCCGTCGAGGGTTCGCACTCCGCTTCAGCCAAGGCTGGGGCTGTTCTCGCGAAGCACAAAATTCTTTGCGGCTCGACGGAGACAAAAAGAAGCGTATCCTTTTGCTTGCCCCAGCTGGGGCAAGGGAGGAAAAAATGTCCGCAAACTGGAAAACAGTTAAAGAGGACTTAGATTGGAGCCTAAACCAAGGCGACGACGTCAAAGGACGCGCTGAACTGAAAGAAGCTTTCAGCAACGGCGGGCCGAGTCCGATGTCTTCCATTATTGACGCCTACAAGATGGGTCAGAGAGATAACCACAAGTTAGCAAATCTATCGAGGTGCCTACACGAAGACGAAAAACGTCTTTATAAAATGGGTCAAAAGCTGATTGAGCCTAAGCCGATGTAGTTCTTGCCTGTAACGACGGCGCCCTCAATATCAAGTCTCTGCCGTATTCAGTCAAAAGTTCGGATACGACCGGCGCATGACGACTGACCGGCAGAGACGTCCGGCTCGAACTCGAGCCGCTGTCATAAGAGCGTTGCGCTCGACCTTTTTCATTACCGGTCACCCTTCGGCAGCGACGACGTTGCACAGGCTGGAAACGTGCGGAAGCCGCGGGCAACGGGAACATGCGACTTGGCGAAGGCCTTGTCGTCTGCACCCAACTGACGCCTTCAGAGAATGATCAACATGCGACACGGCTTGATTGGACTTGGCGCGTTCGCCGCCCTTCTTTCCGCCGGCCCTGTCTTCGCTCAGGGCAAGCCGCTCCCTCAGCCCGCGAGCGATGCAATGCCGCCTGTCGAGCTGATGATCACCATGGAGGGGAACAAGCCAGTCTGCGCGCCGGCCGAATTGAGGCTGCCGGCCGACACCAACGTCGAACTCCATATCGTCAGCCAGGCGTCCGAGCCCGTGACGATCACCGCGCCCGGTCAATTCGAAAACGCTCGCGTCCTTCACGCGGACGGGGACCTCGTCCACGTGGCCAGCGAGAAAGGGTACCTCGTGAAGCAGAATGGTAAAGGCGTCCTGCGGATCAGGACCATGAGCGCGGGCGAAGAGACCTATGCGTGCACAAGCAACCTCAATCGGAAGGCTCCCTTCGAAGGCAAGCTGATCCTCGCTCCTGCTGGCTGAAAAGCGTGTCGGGTCAGCGCGACCTCGGTGTGGCGGTCTACGAGTAGATGCTCGTCCGGATCCTATGGGCCATGGTG
>JANLYJ010000270.1:0-2510 GCA_031365555.1 Gemmatimonadaceae bacterium
GCGCGAATGCCAGCCTTGTTGATCTCCTCTGCATCACCGAACCGATCGTCTTCTTCGCCGAGCGCGTCCATCAGGAGCGCGCTATGACCTTCAATCACAGTCAGGATGTTGTTGAAGTCGTGCGCGATTCCTCCGGCGAGCTGGCCGATCGCTTCCATCTTCTGCGCCTGGCGCAGCTGGTCCTCGAGCTCGGCGCGCCGCGTTGTGTCCACAGCGTGAACGAGCAGGCGGTTGGGCTGCTGCGGCCCGACTGTGAGGTCAAAGGTCATCGTGCCTGTTTGCGATGGAACCGTGGCTGCATACCCGCAAACAATGTTTTCCCGTAGACATTTTCTGAACAAGTCAATTAGCGACGCGGTGTTCGGATATGAGGATAGAAAAATTCCTGCAGCTGCAGTTTCGTCGCTTACTGGAAAAGCATTTTTGGCAGCTTCGTTGAAGTCAACCAGCAGGAAATCGCCGCCGCGTTCTTCCCAGAGAAGAGTTGGGACGGGGAGTTTTGCAAATTGATCGCGAAGCTGGATCTCCACGCGCTTGAGTAATTCTGCCGAAAGTACCTGATCAGTGAGGTCCACTCCATGCGCGATAATTACGGGATCTCCGTCGGGATCAACTATGCGCTGGTAAATGAGATTGACATAACGTGTTTCGTGAGCGCCATCCTCTCCGCGCGCTACGACAATGGGGATCTGCTTTCCAATAAAGGGTTCGCCAGTTTCGCGAACGTGATCAAGAACCCGAATGACACCCTGCCCGCGGACTTCGGGCAATGCGTCTCTCACCCGTCTGCCAATCAGCTCACGCTGCCCTACAAGGTTGTAATAGGCAGAGTTCACACGCTCAAGAACATGTTCGGGGCCTCGGGCAATCGCGAGGAATGAAGGCGACAGATCGAATATTGAAGAGAGTGTAGCGCGCTCCGAAGTCAGTGAGGCCAGAAGGCCATCTCGCTCCTGCTCATTCAGTCGCCGTCGCGTCGTCTCAATGCAAACGACGAGAACACCACCAATGCTTCCGTCGTCGTCGTACACCGGGCTATACCCGTAAGTCCACCATACATCCTCAAGGGTTCCATTTCGCTCAATTGGAACCAGCGCGTCTTCGTGCCAGCTAGAACCACCCTGTGTCATGACCAGATCGATCTCGGGCCCTACGATTTCCCAGGCGTCGGCCCAGAAAGTTTTGGCCTTGGCGCCCAGTGCTGCGAGTTTGCGATCCCCCGTCCCAAGGCTTGGAATGAAGCTGTCATTGCAGATTTGTATGAGGTCCGGACCCCAGAAGATGAGCATGGGGTTGCGCGTAGAGAGGACGATACCCGCAGTTGACCGGAGACTTTGAGACCAACTTTCAATAGGACCGAGCGGGGTCGATGCCCAGTCGAACGCGCGGCAGCGGGCGGCCATTTCGCTGTCCCCGGGAAAAGTCGAATCGATCAACGAACGCGCCCGCCCGCCCCCGACGTTCCCGCCTGCATCTGCCTTCATTAAACCCTCAATACGAGCACATAAGCCCTCTAATGGTACCCTTCCTGACGCTGCACAAACGGGCCCACGATATAGAATCGTCACTTTTGCGATATGAAACCGGCATTTCTGGACTGGCCGAAATAACAAAGCTTCATTCGACGCCAGACGGAGAAAAATATGCGGGAAATAGCGAACGCCATCCAGAACTTCTTCGGTGAAAGCCAGGATCTCGGCGCCTACCTCGGCGCCATGGCCGCGATTGGTGTTGCTGCAATGGCACTGATCCAAGCCGCGAAAGACGTCTTGCCAATCCGGCGCTGGTTCCAGCGAATGCGACTGCAAAAATGGTTTGCAGAAGGGGCGCAGGACGCGCAGGTGAAATTTTCCGCGACCCTGGGCGATGCAACCGGCGTCGGTGTGAATGCACGCAGAGCGTGGAAGGATCTCATCGCGCTGAGCGTGGATGGAGACGAGAACGCCCTGCTCGATCTTTCAGTAGAGCAGCTATGTGGCCAGATGTCCGCTGCGTTTCAGATGGTATTGGATTATCCGAAACAGTACCGCGACCTGCTGCTCATCGCCGGTTCATTCGCGTCAACTGATGACATGAACGAAATACTCAATACAGACAGGTCGAGAATCGCGCGCGGTGACGGTCCACCTACACCCGAACAGATACGCTGGGCGGATGCGCGCAACCGGCTGACTCACCAGCTGCAGCGCGCTGTGGACGGATTTCAGATTGCGACGGGATATCGCTGGACATTCTGGATGAAGATCGCGTCGTTTGTCGTCAGTGCAATTCTCGCGATGCTGGCTGTGCAGACAAAAGGAAGCGGAGTTTTCTCACACGTAGGAGTAATTGCGTTCACTGCAATACTGGCTGGCTTCCTTGCACCGATTGCCCGCGACCTGGCGGCCACACTTCAAAAATTGCGGGGTTAAAAAATGGCGAAGCCTGAAAGACTCTCAGGCCGCATCATCGGCGCCGCAGCGCTCGCGATGATGTTCTGGGGACTTCCGCTGGTGACCTACTCTCTGTTC
>JANLYJ010000336.1:0-8018 GCA_031365555.1 Gemmatimonadaceae bacterium
ATCACGGACCTGTTCATTGTTGACGCGTCAGGCAAGAATCTGAAGCAGCTGACCAATGACAGGTATGGTGACCTCATGCCCAACTGGTCTCCTGACGGCCGTACCATTGTGTTCGCGACAGACCGTTCGCCAGAAACCTCATTCGAGACCCTCAAGTTTCCGCAGTGGCGCATCGCGTTCTACGACATCGAAAGCGGACGCGTGACGGAGCCTGCAAACCAGGCAGACCTCAACATCAATCCTGTGTGGTCGCCGGATGGCACTTCGGTGGCCTTCATTTCCGATCGCACTGGAGCGCCACAGATTTTCATGTACGAGCTGGCGACGCAGACATATTCGCAGGTGACGAACCTGATCTCCGGTGTGTCCGCCATTACTGAGTACAGCCCCGCTATCAGCTGGGCTCGTTCATCAGACAGGCTTGCGTTCACCTACTATGAGAATGGCGATTATTCGATCTGGTCGATAGACAATCCGCGTTCGCTGCGCCGCACCCTGAGCAATGTGCGTCAGGCAAATGCCAGCGCCGAAGCAACTGCTACGAAGGTTGCTGACGCGAAAAGCGCAGCGGCAGACACGCTTACGGCTACTGAAAAAACAGGACTGCAGTCATCTACCTATCGTGCACCAGCCGGAGCCCGGCGTTCGTCGGACGTTCCAGCAGTTGAGCGTTCGGTAGAGGGTGGCGTCACCAACGTTGCGCAGCTTCTTGCAGATCCGACATTCGGCCTGCCAGACACTACGCGATTCAAGGAATACAAGTACAAGGTTGCATTCAGACCAGACTACATCTCGCAGCCGCAGATCGGGTACGCAACTGGTAATCAGTATGGACTGAGCGGGTTCCAGGGCGGAACGACAATCGTGCTGGGTGATCTGCTTTCCGATCACCAGATTGCGCTGTCTGCATCGGTGTATGGACAGCTGAGTGACGCGAGCGTCCTGGCTGCATACACGAACCTGAGCAGCAGATTCCAGTATACGGCTGGCGCGTATCAGCAGCCCGTCTTCCTGCCACAGTCTTCTTCATATGAAACGCAGCGGCTTCCCAACGGTGGCATTCGGTACATCATCCCATATACGCGGTACGTATTGCGAACGGGCTTCGGGACAGGTTTCTATCCGCTCAATCGGTTCACCAGATTCGAGACGGGCGTGCAGTTCAACAACATCGACCGCTCCAGCGTTGCGCTCGTTCAGGATTGCTACTCGAATGGTTGCACCGGACAGTCGCTGCAGACGGTGAGCAAGGAGCCTTCTTACAATTTCTTCGCTCCCCAGGTTGCATTTGTAACTGACAACACACTAGCTACATCCACAGGCCCAATCAGCGGGCGTCGCGCGCGCTTCCAGGTTTCTCCAGCAGTTGGAAACCTCAAGTGGATTGATTACCTGGGCGACTATCGCCAGTACTTCCCCATCCGCTTCAATTCGCTCACCTTCGCCGTGCGCGGACTGTTCAATGCCTCGGTCGGACGCGATGAAGCCGTGTTTCCGAAATACATCGGACGGCCCGAGTACGTTCGCGGCTACGATCGCGCGAACTTCTACGGGTACGAGTGCACATCCACAATTGGATCGAGTGCTTCGTGCAACACGGTGCAGCTCGTGGGCAGCCGGGTAGCTGTCGGAAATGCGGAGCTTCGGTTCCCACTAATCCGGCGATTTGACCTGGGCTCGCTCCCAATCGGTCTTCCCCCTGTGGACGCCGTCCTGTTCTACGACGCTGGATTGGCTTGGAGTAAAGGCCAGGCGGTATCGCTCTCGAAGCCCGCTGCTTATAACTTTGAGACGATGCGATATCCGCTAACCAGCTACGGTTTCGGACTGCGCGTAAACCTCTTTAACATCGCCATTCTCCGGTGGGACTATGCAATTCCACAGGATGTTGCCGGTCGGAAAGCAAACTGGACGTTCTCGCTAGGACCAAGCTTCTAAACGCACTCCGAAGCCTTGTCGGACTGACACTGGTTCTGGTCGCCTGTTCGGGCGACCAGAACCAGCAGTCTGCAGCCCCGTCATCATCTTCTTCGCGCGGCCCTGACGCCGTTGTGCTCAGGGCATCGCGCGCAGGCGGAATCGCGCGCGCCGCACTGCTCCCCGCGCTCGACTCGAGCGTCTGGCAGTCGCAGTCCACAGCTACGATCACCAAAATTCTCGGCTTCGACGCAGATGCTGGCGTGGTCGCCTACGTGGACTCCAAGGGGCTCGCCGCACGAATCGATTTGCGGTCCGGTGAAGTCCGGAACGCCGGCAAGCCCAAGCTTTCCAGTCTCGCTGCCGCTGCGGGATCGGATATTTATGGAATTGACGCGAAGGGAACCGTTGTGCGCCTCAGCGCTGCCGGTGGCGACTGGTCATTCAAACCACCGGTCCCGGCCACTGCTGTCTTTACCCAGAGCAATGGCTCAATAATCGTTGCCGGCGGAAACAGCACATCGACCAGTATATGGCTGCTCAGACCGCCCGAAGACTCAGTTTACGCGACCGCCAAGCTCGCCAATGCTGTGCGCTCTATTTCAGCTCTCGCCGGGGACCGTCTCTATTTCGCCGGTGACGAACGGCTGGTCGGAGTGAGGCTGCGCACTCTCGAAACCGTCGCCCCAATAGGCCTTCCAGACAAACCGGCCGTCCTTCAGCCGACTCCAAGCGGTGACCGGATTTATGTCGCGTACAGGAAGCGCGCTGAAATCGCAGTCGTAGACCGTTATCAGGAAAAGATCACCCAGACAATCAAGCTGCCTTCGGCTCCGTCGCAGCTGAGAATGGATCCACTCGGCCGTTACCTGCTCGCAAAGAATCCGGATGCGGACTCCGTCTGGATTATTGCAGTGGGGACCAATCGCTTGATGGAAACTCAGGCGTCAAAGTGGACGAGTGACCTCCCTGCTTTCTCTGCCGACGGCAAGCTCGCCGTTTCGCGAGGCACCGATGTTGTGTTCGTGGAGCCCGAAACGGGACGCGAAACTCGCACGATTGCCAATGGCGCCCGTGACTTCTGGTTTTTCTTCACATGGAATGGGTTCAGGCCCAGGGCAGAAGGGGTCGATGAGCCTGTGACTTTCGGAAGGCAAGATTCACTTCTCGCAGATTCGGCGGCGGGCGCCGACAGTGGCGCTGTAGATTCGGTTTCTGTTCCGCTACCGGCAGACACAGCTGCTCCCGCCCCACCCACACGGCAATTCACGCTATCATTCGCAGCATTGCTGCGCGAGAGCGGTGCGCGGGACGTGGCCAACTCAATCACTGTCAATGGAAACCATCCGAGAGTCGTCCAGACTGTGAGCAACGGCGCGCCGATTTTTCGTGTTATTCTCGGCCCATTCGCCACGCGCGAAGAAGCTGACAAAGTCGGTCGGCAGTCGGGCCATTCCTTCTGGGTTTACGAGGGATACCCGTGAGCCTGGAAACGCACGCCCGGCAGGGCGAAGGCTGGCGTGAGGCAGGACGCAAGGTCGCTCCGCTTCTTCGCAGCTACACAGCGGCAGTCGTCACGGGAAATGATGCCCGGTCGGCTGCCTTCGCCGCACTGGGGATAGCTGATACGGAAGCACCGTACCGCCGTGTAGTCATCGCAAACCTGTGGGGCACACCAGAGCTGGATCCGCTGATCGAGGCCGCGGAAGACGCGCCAGGCGTCTCCGACTGCTTCGCCTATGGAATCTCACTGACGACTGCAGCGAAAATCTCTCCGCGGAATGAGAGGCTCGCAATCATTGGCTCGGGCAGTGAGCCGATGGATCAATTTCAGGTATTCCGCAGCAGGCGCTGGAAAGCCTATTCGGAGCGACTCCTCGAAGCTGGATCGCTGCTTCTTCTGCTTGCGCCTTCGGGCGCCGAGACAATCCATGAGCTGATCGCACAGGTTGATGGGATTGTACTTGTCGGTGTGAACCGTGTTGATTCGGCCCCGCACGCGCGGGTCATAGCCCGCGTGCCAGACCCCATTTTGCCACGTGAAGAATCGAAGAAAGAAGCCGGATTTCCCTGGAAGCGGACGCTCACCATCGCGGCGTCCATTCTGGTAATTGCCGCAGGTGTCGCCGCCAGCCTAAAGTATTTCTGGCTGCGGCAGCCCCCCGCTGCGCCCGCCCCCATTGCAGTTGATTCAGCTGCGACGGCCGCATCGTCAACTTTGGAAACAGCCGGATCCTCAACAGCCGCGATTGCTGGCGCTCCAGTAATTCTCAACCTCGCAGACTCCGCGAATTCGGTTCGCTTTTCGGTAGAAATTCTCGCGGCAAATACGCAGAGTGGTGCTATTTTTACACTGCGTAAATACCGGTCATCTATTCCAGCGGGGACGGTATCAGCCATTCCGGTCGGGCCGGACCAGGCGTTGTGGTACAAGGTCATCGGCGGAGCCTTCGCGAAGCGCGAAGACGCCGACTCGCTCCTCGTCTCCCTTCGCCGGAAGAAAATCATTCCGGACAGCTCGGGTGCCGTCATTGAAATGCCACTCGCGTTTCTCATCGACAGCCTCGCGGCAGATGCAGGGATGGCTGCACGCGTGAAAAAATCAGTTGACAGTCTTTCGCAAGGTGGAGCTTCGCCCTACGGATTGACGCAGGCGAACGGGAGCGTGCGCATTTACACCGGCGCATTCGCCAATGCACTCGAATCGAAACAGTACGCTGAGCAGTTAAAGAGCGCGGGAATAAATCCTGTGCTCGTCTATCGAACAGGGAGATATCCGTAAGTGCGTTTGACCAAGCTCGAGCTTCATGGCTTCAAATCTTTTGCGGATTCCACCGAGCTCCTCTTCGAGCCTGGCGTCACTGCGGTTGTCGGTCCAAATGGTTGCGGAAAGTCCAACGTTTCTGATGCCGTTCGCTGGGTTCTGGGCGAGCAGCGTGCACGTGCACTGCGCGGCGCAAAAATGGACGAAGTCATTTTTCAGGGATCGTCTGCGCGCCGAGCGGTAAATGTCGCGGAAGTTTCACTGCACTTCGACAACGACGCGGGAATTCTCGACGTTCCCTTTCGCGAAGTTGTGATCACGCGGCGTCTGAGCAGGTCAGGAGAGAGTGATTATTTCCTGAACAAGGCTCCCTGCCGTCTTCGCGACATTCACGATCTCCTCCGCGGCACGGGACTCGGCGCCGACTCAGGCGTGGTCATCGAATCCAGAATGATCGATGCCCTGCTCTCCGATCGTCCTGACGACCGGCGCGAACTGTTTGAGGAAGCATCTGGCATCGGCTTGTACCGCGATCGGAAGCGGAGCACGGAGCGGCGTCTCGAGGAAACCTCGACCGACCTGAGCCGGCTGGAAGATCTGATCTCTGAAGTTCAAACGCAGGTTCGCTCGCTCGCACGGCAGCGCAAGCGGTCCGAGCGTCACTCCGAGCTGATGACGCGCCGGTTCACAGTTGAAGTAACGCTTGCTGCGCGCGAGATGGATGCGTGGCGCGACGAGCTTGCCCGCCTGGAAGAACGTGTTGCAGTCCTCAGGAGTGATGTCCCGGCCGAGGAAGAAGCGGTTGTCACAGCGGAAACAGCGCGTGACGGAGCGCATGGGGCACGCGCCGCCTCTGAAGGTGAGCGCGGTGAGCTAGCCCGCCTTGTGATGGACCTGCGTGACAACACGCAGCAGCTCCGGAAATCGATCGCAGTTGCTGAAGAGCGTCAGCGTAACTCGGAAACCCGCAGGCAGCGTGCGCAGGAAGAGCGCCAGGAAGGAAGTGCAGTTGCCGGGCGCGTAAGCGACGACCTGAAAGCCGCAGCTACTGAGCGTGCGCGACTCGAAGACGAGCTGCGCGAGTACACGGAAGCAGTTGCAAAGCGTGTAGCGGAAGAAGAATCAGTTCGAGCTGCACTTGCTGCTGCCCGCCATGAAGTAGACAAGCGTGAAACAGAACTACGCGAACTGGAGCAGCGCAGTCATCGCCTCACTCTTGACCGTCAAGCGGACGAGCGTGAACTGCAGGACATCGCAACCCGTCGCGAACGTGTAGGTGGCGAGCAGCTTACCCTGTTCGACGCCGCAGAAGCCGTGCATCGCGAGCTGGCCGAAGCGAATGATGCAGTCGAGCGCGCGCGGGAACGCGCCGCCGAGGCAGGGGCTGCGCTGGAAGCTGCTCGCGCAGCAGCCCGCAAAGCCAGAGAGGATGATGCGAATGCACGTTTTGAGATGCAGCGCCTGGACGAGCTGCACTCTTCTCTCGAAGCCAAGATGCACGCGCTCGAAGCGCTCGAGCGCGAGCGAGTAGGTCTTGCACCAGCGGCTGCAAAGCTGCTCGAGGAGCGAGAGACCTTTGGCGATGGTGCGATCCTCGGCCCCTTGAGTGATTTCATCCGGGCTGATTCGGCCGCAGCTGGAATGGTCGAGCGTTACCTGGGTCCGTCACTAAATGCTGTCCTCGTTCGTGACAGGGAAGCAGCGGAGCGCGTGCGTGTCTGGCATGCGGCCAACAATCCTGGTCCCCTTCTCCTTCTGCCGCTCGATCGCGCGGCCGCTATCGAGAGCGGGATTGAATCGGACGCAGCGAGCGGCGAGCTGCTTCGGCAGGTCCAGTCTGCGACGCCTGCAGACCGATGGGTCCGAGTGCTGCTTGCAGGCGTCATCGCGGAACAGAACGGAACTGCATTCAGTGATGCGCGTGGCGCCGTCTGGCTGCCCGGAAATGTCGTGGGACCGGGACCGCTTCGCCGCCGTGCAGAGATCGAGGATTTGCATCGTGGAATCAGCGAGAGCGAAGGCGCGCGTTCGCGAGCGAATACCGCGGCAGAAACATTTCGCACGGCACTCGGTCTCGCAGACCTCAGCGTCGGCTCGATGGACGACGTATTTACTGCTGCCAATCGCGAACTCGCTGAGGCCACTGACAGAGTGGTCGCAGTCACGCGCAGTGAGCAGCGGGCAAATCGTGAGCTGGCTGAGGCGCGTGCGATTCTCGCCAAGCTTGCGGAGCGCGAAGAAGAGCTGCAGGAGCGTATTCGCCTTGCCGACCGGAACCTTGCAGACGCTGCAACATCAGTAGATGCGAAGGCAGCGGAAATCGTGCAGGGTCGTTCCGAGCTGTCTGCGGCGGAACACAAGCAGGAAGAGTCACGCGACCTGCGAACCGTCAGTCAGGTTTCACAGGCTCAGGCGCAGGCCCGCCTGCAGGTTGCCGCTGACCGCGAGAGACACCTCAACGAAGAATACACTTCAGCGTCTGCGCGTCTTGCGTCGCTCGAAAGTGAATTGTCACACCTCTCCGCTGCTGATTCCGAGCTCGCTTCACAGCTCGCGGAGTGGAACATGGACCTCGGCTCGCGTGACTCGACACTGAACGACGCAGAAGGCAGGCTCGCCTCAGCGGAGCTGGCAGTAGCGACCGCCGATGAAGCATTGGTCGCTGCCGAGCATGCACTCGATGAACGGCGGAAGGGCGCTGCCGCTTTGAACGAAGAACTTCATACGGCGGAGCTCCGCTTGTCCGACCTGAGCGGACGTCGGACTGCGATTCGTGAGAGACTGGAGACTGAGTGGCGTCGGCCGCTGGAAGACCTTCTGAATGAAGCGGCAGCGATGGAGGCGACTGATGACGATCTCAGAGCCGAAGCTGCGGCGTTGCGCGAGCAGCTGGACGCACTCGGCGCGGTGAACCCGCTCGCCGTTGAGGAGCACGAGGAAGAGCAGAAACGTCTGGAGTTCCTTACCACCCAGCGTGATGATTTGTATGCAGCACGCCTGTCATTGCAGCAGGCGATCAAGGAAATCGATGCGACGGCAAGAGATCTGTTCCTGACGACGTTCGTGCAGGTCCGCGAGAACTTCCGTTCGATTTTCATGACCCTGTTCGGCGGCGGCGAGTGTGACCTGCGGCTCGAAAACCCCGATTCGCCATTGGACGGCGACATCGAAATTCACGCGTCCCCACGGGGAAAGCGCACTCAGCGCATTCACCTGCTCTCGAGCGGTGAACGCGCACTTGTCGCACTGTCGTTGCTGTTCGGCATTTTCCTCACGAAGCCGAGTCCCTTCTGTCTGTTGGACGAAGTGGACGCGCCGCTCGACGATCAGAACATCG
>JANLYJ010000434.1:0-2343 GCA_031365555.1 Gemmatimonadaceae bacterium
GTCGCGCCGGAGCAGCTCGTATCAATTGCTGCGGCTCTGATTCCATTCCTCGAGCATGATGACGCGAACCGCGCACTCATGGGTTCGAACATGCAGCGTCAGGCCGTGCCGCTTCTCAATCCACGCACTCCGCTCGTCGGAACTGGCCTGGAAGAGAAGGTCGCGCGCGACTCAGGCGCAGTTGTCATCGCGAAGCGCAATGGTGTAGTGACAAGTGTTACGGCCGATGAAATCATCGTCGACACGGGCTCGGCAACTGGCGAGCGCGCGAAGAAGAGTGATGAAGATCGTCCGCTCGCACGCCTCACGCAGCACGACCGCTATCGTCTGAAGAAGTACTGGAGAACCAACCAGGACACAGCGCTCAACCAGCGTCCGCTGGTCAAGCGTGGACAGAAGGTCAGAGCAGGTGAAGTGCTCGCCGACGGAGCCTCGACCGAAATGGGTCAGCTCGCACTTGGCGCGAACGTCACCGTTGCCTTCATGCCCTGGTACGGACACAACTTCGAAGATGCCATCGTGCTCTCCGAGAGACTGGTCAAGGATGACGTGTATTCGTCCATCCACATCCAGGAGCTCGAGCTGCACGTCAGGGACACGAAGCGTGGACAGGAAGAAATCACGCGCGAAATTCCGAACGTTTCGGAAGAAGCGCTGCACGATCTTGATGAACGTGGAATTGTCCGCATCGGCGCGCACGTAAAGCCGGGCGACATTCTCGTTGGTAAAATCACTCCCAAGGGCGAGACAGAGCTTTCTCCTGAAGAGAAGCTCCTCACCGCGATCTTCGGTGAGAAGGCGAAGGATGTTAAAGACTCATCGCTGAAAGTTCCGCCTGGAATGGAAGGCGTGGTCATCGACGTGAAGATTTTCTCACGCGTGGAAGACCAGGTTGTTGAAAAGGACCGTGGCGAAAGAATCGGTGACATCCGCAGGCTCGAGGGCGAGGAGAAGATCCGCGTCAACGAAGTCCGCGACGCCGAGCTGTTCGATCTGCTCGATGGTGAGACTGTTGGTCTTGCGCTCAAGAATGGAACTGTTGAAGAGGCGATTCCTGCCGGCACCAAGCTGACGAGAGAAATCCTCGATGGCCTGAAAATGACGCAGATCGATCTCAAGACGTTCCGCGTCGAGAACAAGAAGCTCAATGAAAAGCTCCGTGCAATTATTGACGTAGCGAATGAAGAAAAGGCGAGACTCGAAGAGAAGGCCGAAGAGCGCATCGATCGCGTTCTGCAGCCTGACGAGCTCCCGCCGGGAGTCATACAGCTGGTCAAGGTCTACATGGCGGAGAAGCGCAAGGTTTCCGTCGGTGACAAGATGGCCGGCCGTCACGGTAACAAGGGTATTGTCGCCCGTATCGTTCCTGAGGAAGACATGCCGTTCCTTCCAGATGGACGTCCGGTAGACATCGTTCTCAATCCGCTCGGCGTACCGAGCCGAATGAACGTCGGTCAGATTCTCGAGACACACCTCGGGTGGGCCGCACGTTTGCTTGGCTTCTACGCTAAGACCCCGGTCTTCCAGGGTGCGAATGAGCGCGAGATCGGATTGCTTCTCAAGCTCGCCGCCGTAACCTGGGTGCGTAATGCGCTGCAGCTGAACACCGAAGGCGTCACGGTCAGCGACGCCGAGATCAAGATCATCCTGAAGGATTTGCATCCTGATGATGCTCCGGATCGCGTCGAGCTGCTGGCCGATGCGTCGATTAATGACCTCTCCAAGCGTGGTGTTTCCGAGGAAACGCGCGACGTGTTCAACCGTGTTCGTGAGTTCGTTTCGAGTGCGGCAAGAGAGCTGGCAGAGCGCGAAGTAGAAGAAGTGAACAGCCAGGTCGCTTTCCATACGGCCGCGGCTGATGATGAGGAATACACGACGGGCGAGCGCAGCCGTTACAAGTCGGCTGTTTCGTCCATCGAGCGCAAGCGGGAGTCTGATCCAGCGACGATTCTCGCTAGCAACGAGCTGCCTTCACTTGCCGCTGCACTGGGCAAGAAGTCGGACATCGATGTCGATGCTTCGGCGATGGAGCTTATGCGCATCGCAGGAATCTCGGCGGCCGGAAAGGTTCGGCTCCGCGATGGTCGTACGGGTGAGACGTTCGCAAACCCGGTGACCGTTGGTGAAGTGTACATGCTGAAGCTGTCGCACCTTGTCGATGACAAGATTCACGCGCGCAGCATTGGACCGTACTCACTCGTTACGCAGCAGCCGCTCGCCGGAAAGGCGCAGTTCGGTGGCCAGCGTTTCGGAGAGATGGAAGTGTGGGCGCTCGAAGCATACGGAGCCGCGCACACCCTCCAGGAAATTCTCACCGTGAAGTCCGACGACGTGAACGGAAGA
>JANLYJ010000440.1:0-7504 GCA_031365555.1 Gemmatimonadaceae bacterium
CGACGAGAGTGGCTCCGAAAAAAAAGATTGGCGAGCGGGGAATTTTCACCGTGCCTTCTCGTCCATTCTCCGCTTTCGCCAGGCAACAAGTCCCCAAACGGCGAGCAGCGGCGCAGCCACCGGACTGTGACCCATGGAGCTGCGCAGAAACGGGGACTCGAGCCTTACATTCGTCCTGATATTCGCGATACGCCCGCCGCCGCGCTGAATTTGCGCAACGTCCTCATGCCGTCGGGCATCCACAACGATATCGATTGTCGTTCCGGTTATCCGCGTTCCCGGGTGCTGCGCAACGAACCACACATTCGACTTGCACCGCCGGAAGGTTCCGCGAACGTAACCTCCCTCGACCCATTCTCCTGCCTTATCGGGCTCGAAGTCGACCGCGGCCGGCATTCCATTTCTCGTGCAATCCTCGAATACATTGTCGGCTTCGATCATTGGATTGATGCATGAGATGATCGACACTGCATTGCGATTCTTTCGCTTTCCGTTGGCGTAGTTGCCCTTGTACAGAAAATTTGAGGGCTGCGCGCACACTGTGACAGCGTCAAACGTTCGTCCGACCAGCACCCCGTCGCCAGACATCTCAATGAAACGATTTCCAATTACGCGGAAATTCGTACTGCCAATTACGTCAATCAGATGCCGATGCTCTGCGTACTTGAGCCCGGATCCATTGCCGTCCAGAGTGAAACCCTGAACCGTGATGTTCCTGCTCGACCCGCCCGGCCTGTCAAAGTTCTCGGACGCAAAAAGTGCATGCGCCTGGCCGCCGGCAATTCGCTTGAGGTGCACGTTGCCCAGTGCACGCATTGTAAAATCGGAGGGGAGAGCGATCATGTCGCCGTAGGGGGACCGGCTGCCCAGAAGCCTCGGCGATGATTCTGCTATGAGGTAGAATCCTTCCTCGAACTCGAGCAGGCGATCCGAAGAAGCAGCGCGCTTGATAGCCGCTACAATGTTAGCCCGGTTTGCATCCGGATCTGTTCGCGCAGCAATGCGCGTCATTTTGCTCCTGGCTCGTAGGGTTCCATGTGGATTAATACACCCTGAACCGCGGGAATTTCCCTCCGGATCGCGCTCTTGACCTTGCCGCTGACTATGTGTGCGTCATGAAGTGACATCGACGGATCGGATTCGATGTGCATCTCGAGGTAGTAACCTGTTCCGGTTTTGCGCGCCCGAAGCTTCTCGATCGCCCGAACCTCGGTGACCGTCATTGCAATGTTTGAGACATGATCGAGCAGGTCGTCGCTTGGCGCCCGATCCATCAGGTCTTCAATTGCAGGACGAACCAGCTTCATTCCGTTCAACGCGATTATCAGCGCTGCGACGAGTGCCGCATAGTCGTCTGCCTGCTCCCATCCGGGACCACCGCGGATTGCAATCGCAATTCCAATGAATGCAGTCGTGGAAGTGATCACATCTGCGCGATGGTGCCAGGCATCGGTTGTGACTGCAACGCTGCCTACTTCTTTTCCAATGCGCATGGTGCGGCGGTACAGGTATTCCTTGATCACGATCACCGCAGCAAGCACGTACAGCGTGAACGTCGCGGGAAGGTGATGCGGCGTGATGATTTCCCGAATCGCGTTGATCGAAATAGCCAGCGCTGCGCCCAGCAGCATCATCGAAACGACAGCCGCGGAAACCGACTCCGCCTTGCCATATCCGAAGTGATAGTCCTTGTCGGCCGCCCGACCCGCGACACGCAATCCCTTCCATACAATCAGTGAAGAGAAAATGTCAGCGGTAGATTCGATCCCATCGGCCACGAGTGCGCCGGATGTACCCACTATCCCGGCCACCAGTTTCACAACTACCAGGATCGAATTCAGGATGAGACCGACCATGGTCGCCCTTACCCCCCGATCCTGCGCACTCACAGCGGCTTTCATCAGGGAATCCTACACTCCCAGTGCCCTCTTATCCAAGCGGGATTCGGATTGGTGCCCCTGTTATATTCATGGTATATGAACATCGAAATCAGCCCTAAGGAATCGTCCGGGGTAGACCGTCACATCCAGGTCTCCGTTCCGGTTGATACCGTACGTGAAGCAGAAGAAAAGGCAGCCCGCAGATACGCGTCGAGCGTAAGACTTCCCGGCTTCCGGCCTGGGAAAGCTCCCGCCGGCATGGTACGCAAGAAGTTTGCGGAAGCCATCCGCCAGGAAGCGATCGAAGCCATTGTTCGCGACGCCTATAAGGAAGTCATTGAAAAGCAGGACCTGAAGGTTGCATCGCAGCCGCATGTGCACGACCTGAAGTTCGAGGAAGGCAAACCGCTGACCTTTGAGCTCCATCTCGAGCTGCGCCCAACAATCGAACTTTCACGCACGAGCGGGTTCCGGATTACCCGGAACGATCGCACGGTCAACGACGAACACGTGTCGGAGCAGCTGGAACGCCTGCGTGATGAAAAAGCCACATGGAGCCCGGTGTCGGAGAAGCCGATGCCAGGTGACCTCGTGAACGTCACATTGGCCACCGCAACGAACCCGGGTGAAGACCCAGGCGAAGGCAAAGCCTATCCGCTGGTGCTCGGAGAGGGACAGGCGATCCCCGGAGTCGAAGAGGTGATCATGGAAGCCTCGCACGGTGAGACCATCGAGCGGCCGGTGAAATGGCCGGACGATTTCCCCGATGAAACCCAGCGGGGACAGACGAAGACAGTAAGGATCACGTTAAATGATGTGAAGCGCAAAGCAGCGCCCGATCTCGACGATGCATTTGCGCGCGAAGTCGGCGATTTTGACTCGCTGGATGCACTGAAGACAGCAGTACGAAGCGACCTTGAAGCGAGTGCGAAGCGTGAAGCTGATTCGGAAATGCGCCAGAAGCTCATCGACGAGATCGTCGGCGCAAATCCATTCGATGTTCCACGCAGCTGGGTCGAACAGCTCATTAAGGGGTACGCAGAAGCGTACCAGGTGCCCGAAGAACAGCGCGAGCCGTTCGCGGGAGAGTTCAGAGCGATGGCCGAGCGTCAGATCCGCCGGGATCTGGTAATCGACACCGTAGCAGAGCGCGAGAACCTTGCAGCGACTGAAAAGGACCTTGATGACAAGATTTCAGAGCAGGCAGAGCGGCGGGGTATCAATCCGGGCCAGCTCTACGCTCAGCTTGAAAAGGCCGGCCGCCTGAAGGAGATCGAGCGAAGCATTACGGAAGACAAGGTTTTCGCGTGGCTTCTGGAAAGAAACGAAGTTCAGAACGATGCCTAGGCATCCTGACGAGGACGACGAGCCAATGCCAACTATCTACACACCTTATGTAATCGAACGGTCCAGCCGCGGTGAGCGCACGTATGACGTGTTCTCCCGTCTGCTCATGGATCGCATCATTTTCATCGGCACGCCGATCAATGATGACGTTGCAAACGTTGTTATCGCACAGCTTCTCTTTCTTGAAGCTGATAACCCCGAGCGCGACATCCACATCTACATCAACTCGCCCGGCGGCAGCGTTTCGGCCGGCATGGCGATCTATGACACAATGCAGTTCCTGAAGTCGCCGGTGAACACCAACTGCATGGGACTCGCAGCCAGCATGGGCGCCTTCCTTCTCGCAGCTGGACGTCCCGGCAAACGCTCGGCGCTTCCGCATGCCCGCATCATGATCCACCAGCCATCGGGTGGAACATCGGGAACCGCATCAGATATCGAGATTCAGGCCCGCGAAATCCTGTACCTGCGTTCAAAGATGAACGAGCTCTTCGCCAAGCATTGCGGACGCCCGGTTGAACAGGTTGAACGGGACATGGATCGCGACCGTTTCATGTCGGCCGACGAGGCCAAATCGTACGGTCTGATCGACAATGTGATCGCCTATCGCGGTCAGCTTGAAGAGGCCTTAAAGAGCACCTGAAGCTTGTGAATCGATTCACAAGGAGGGGCGGGTTTGATTTCGCTTGCCCGTTCCCTCAGAGGGTGTTACTTGTTCAGTAGCAAGTGTTTACAGCCGCGGACCCCTCGCGGTCTGACGTTAACGAGAAGCCCATATGTCGCAGGATAAACACCTCCGTTGCTCCTTCTGTGGAAAGTCCAAGGATTCGGTCCGGAAGTTCATTTCGGGCCCGTCCGTGTACATCTGCAATGAGTGCATTGCCCTGTGCAATGAGATTCTGGCGGAAGATGAGGAGCGCGAGGTATCCGAGGCGATTACCCAGGTCCCATCTCCCCAGGAGATAAAGGACGTTCTGGATCAGTACGTCATTGGGCAGGAACAGGCCAAAAAGGCGCTTAGCGTCTCGGTCTACAATCACTACAAGCGAATCAATTCGACCACGCTGAAGGACGACGAGGTAGAGCTCGACAAGTCGAACATCCTCCTCATCGGACCGACCGGCGTTGGCAAGACACTTCTGGCACGCACGCTCGCCCGGATTCTGGACGTTCCATTCACGATCGCAGATGCGACGACGCTTACTGAAGCCGGCTATGTCGGGGAAGACGTCGAAAACATTCTCGTCCGTTTGCTTCAGGCTGGTGACTTCAACGTCGCCGAGTGCGAGCGCGGAATCGTGTACATCGACGAAATCGACAAGATTGCACGGAAGTCCGAGAACCCGAGCATAACGCGCGACGTTTCAGGCGAAGGCGTGCAGCAGGCTCTTCTCAAGATCATCGAAGGAACCGTTGCAAGCGTGCCGCCGCAGGGTGGACGCAAGCATCCGCAGCAGGAGTACATCCAGCTGAACACCAAGGACATTCTGTTCATCTGCGGTGGTGCATTCGACGGATTGGAAAAGATCATCGAAGCACGGACAGGACGTCGACAGATCGGGTTCAACAATCTTGGCGGCAAGAAGTCCAAGGAAGACGAGCGGAACATCTTCGGCGAAGTCGAGCCTGACGATCTCCTCCGCTATGGTCTGATCCCGGAGCTCGTGGGCCGCTTGCCGGTCACCGTTGCGCTCGAGGGACTGGATGAAGCTTCACTGGTTCGCATTCTCAAGGAACCGAAGAACGCGCTAACAAAGCAGTACACCAAGCTCTTCGGACTCGAGGAAGTGAAGATCACCTTCGACGAAGGCGCGCTCGTCGCCATCGCACACAAGGCACTCAAGCGCGGAACAGGCGCGCGCGGTCTCCGCGCAATTCTCGAAGAGACGCTGATGGAAGTGATGTTCGACCTGCCAAGCCGCGACGATGTAGTCGAGGTGAAAGTGACAGAGTCATGCATCACGAACGGAACCCAGCCGTTGCTGGAGATTTCGCCTCTCCGTCGCAAGAAGGAAGCGTAAGCGCAGTCCTTGTCGCACACCTTCACACGCGAAACTGAGACTCTAGAAACGGCAGACCGGATACCGGTCCTGCCGCTGCGCGACGTTGTGCTCTTTCCATACGTCGTGATTCCGCTGCTCGTGGGGCGGCCTGCATCGCTCGCAGCAATCGAAGCTGCAGTGAAGGAAGACAAGGCGCTGCTGCTGGTCTCCCAGAAGGACGGCGAGAAACAGGAACCTGCTGCAGGTGACCTGCATCGCGTGGGTGTGGTTGGCCGCGTTCTTCAGGTGAGCAGGCTTCCGAACGGGAGCACCAAGGTTCTCGTCGAGGGTTTCGCCCGTGCGCGTGTCACACGGTACGCGCCGTCAGGAGAATATCTCCGCGCTGCAGTAACCCCGATGCACTGGGAAGCGAGTTCCGCCGAGCCGGACCTTCGCGCTCTTGCGGGCCGGGTGCTGCACCTGTTCGAGGAGTATGTAGGCCTGCACAGGCGGATCCCCAGTGAAGTCGTGGGCATCATTCAGGGGACCGAGTCCGAGGAGCGACAGGCGTTCGGCGTCGCAGCACACATCGCCGTCAAGTTTGACGTCCGGCAGAAGCTGCTCGAGGCAGAGACACTCACTGCCCTGCTCTCCATGCTTTCCGATCTGCTCGGTTCCGAAACCGACCTGCTTCGCCTCGAGCGGAAGATCGACGACGATGTGCGCGGGGCGATGTTCCAGAATCAGCGCGAGTTCTACCTGCAGGAGCAGCTGCGCGCAATTCATCGCGAGCTCGGCGAGGAAGACGGGGACGAGTTCGCCGATCTCGAAGCGCAGGTAAAGAAGAAGGCGCTGCCCGACAACGTTCGTGAGCGCACGATGCGGGAGCTGCGCAAGCTGCGTCGCATGCCGCCGATGTCTCCTGAGTTTACAGTCGCGCGGAATTTCGTGGACTGGATTGTCAGCATTCCATGGAGCGAGCGCACCGACGAAGTGCTCGACATTCAGCACGCGCGCAATGTGCTGGACGCAGACCATTACGGCCTGGAGGAAGTAAAGGACCGCATTCTGGATTTCATCGCCGTGCTGTCACTCGTCGGCCGTATCGACGGACAGATTCTTTGCCTCGTGGGCCCGCCGGGCGTCGGCAAGACGTCGCTCGGAAAATCGATCGCTCGTGCAATGGGACGGAAGTTCGTGCGCATGGCGCTGGGCGGCGTTCGGGATGAAGCCGAAATAAGGGGACATCGCCGGACATACATCGGCTCGATGCCTGGCCGGATCATTCAGGCGATGCGTCGCGCGGAAGTTGTGAATCCCGTCATTCTGCTGGACGAAATCGACAAGCTTGGCCAGGACTTCCGCGGAGATCCAGCTGCGGCACTCCTGGAGGTCCTCGACCCCGAACAGAACACTGCGTTCAACGACAATTACCTCGAAGTAGACTACGACCTGTCGCAGGTGCTTTTCATTACGACCGCGAATTCCCTGTCTGGAATTCCGGAAGCACTTCGCGATCGAATGGAGATCATTCGGCTCGCAGGCTACCTCGACCATGAAAAGCTGGCGATTGCGCGGCAGTATCTTGCGCCGCGGCAGCTCCGTGCAAACGGGCTTGACCCGGCAAACGTCGAGCTGGAGAATGACGTACTGCCTTCAATCATGCGCGGCTACACCCGCGAAGCCGGCGTCCGGGAATTTGAGCGCAGGCTTGCCCGCGTTGCCAGAAAACTCGCTAGAAAGCAGTCCGACAAGGAAACGGCTGTAGAAAAGGTCAAGGTGCGCGCAGCGGATCTTCAGTCGCTGCTGGGTACCGCGCCGTTTGATGAAGACGACACATCGCTCGAGGACAAGATTGGCGTCGCTTCGGGGCTCGCCTATACCTCCGCCGGTGGTGAGGTTCTCGAGATCGAAGTGAGTGTCGTCAAGGGTCGTGGAAAGGTTCAGCTAACTGGAACACTCGGCGATGTAATGAAGGAATCGGCCAGCGCGGCGTTGAGCTACGCCCGGACACGTGCACGGGCCCTCAGGATCAACGTCGATTTTTACCGCACACGTGATGTGCACATTCACATGCCCGCAGGAGCGACTCCGAAGGATGGACCGTCTGCGGGAATTGCGATTGCGACTGCGGTAATCAGCGCGCTTACGAAAAATCCAGTGCGTGGAAATGTGGCAATGACTGGTGAGATTACGCTGCGCGGCCGCGTGCTTCCCATCGGCGGGTTGAAAGAGAAGGTGCTCGGTGCACACCGCGCGGGCATCACGACCATCATCCTGCCGAAGGACAACGAG
>JANLYJ010000513.1:0-15174 GCA_031365555.1 Gemmatimonadaceae bacterium
CACCATAATTGTTCGGCGTGGGACAATTCCTCAGTAACGTTCCTTTCTATCAATATTCTTTACCAGCGGAGAGATGTACTAATGCCAATTCCGTCCCGTCCACCGTCGCAGGCTGCCGATCTCAATCAGAACGCGCGCACTGTTATTTCCAAGCGCTACCTGATCAAGGATGCTACGGGCAAGCCGGTGGAGCAGCCGGAAGACATGTTCTGGCGTGTTGCCAGCACGGTCGCTGAAGCTGACCGCCGGTATGGCGCAAGCGACGCAGACGTGACCGACATGGCAACGTCTTTCTATGGTCTGATGACGCAGCGGAAGTTCGAGCCGAACTCGCCAACGCTCATGAATGCGGGACGTCCGCTTGGACAGCTTTCTGCCTGCTTCGTACTTCCCGTTGAGGATTCGCTCTCCAACGGACAGAACGGCATCTACGACACGCTTCGTTCGATGGCGCTCATCCATCAGTCAGGCGGCGGCACCGGATTCGGTTTCTCGCGTCTGCGCGGCAACGGCTCGATGGTCCGCTCGACGACGGGCGTGGCCTCTGGACCGAT
The DNA here is from genome assembly GCA_031365555.1 of Gemmatimonadaceae bacterium. GTDB lineage: Bacteria > Gemmatimonadota > Gemmatimonadetes > Gemmatimonadales > Gemmatimonadaceae > UBA4720. The sequence continues at coordinate 555 of JANLYJ010000513.1, forward strand.
CTCCTTCATGAAGCTCTATGACGCATCCACCGACGCTGTGAAGCAGGGTGGGACGCGTCGTGGCGCCAACATGGGCATTCTCCGCGTTGACCATCCGGATATCATGGAGTTCATCGCGTGCAAGGAAGACCTCACGCAGATCACGAACTTCAACATCTCCGTCGCTGTCACCACGAAGTTCATGGAAGCAGTGAAGGCGGGGGCGAGCTACGACCTGCTCGAGCCGTCGTCCGGCAAGGTCACGGGACAACTCGACGCCAAGAGCGTCTGGGAAAAGATGATCGACGGCGCGTGGCGCACGGGCGAGCCTGGCTGCTTCTTCATTGACGAAGCCAATCGTTACAACCCGGTTCCGCACATCGGTCAGTACGAAGCGACGAACCCGTGCGGCGAGCAGCCGCTCCTCGCATACGACGTCTGCAACCTTGGCTCGATCAACGTTGGACTGTATGTCGAAGATGGACAGATGAACTGGGACGCGCTGGCGAAGGACATTCACTTCTCCACGCATTTCCTCGACAACATCATCGACGTAAACAAGTATCCGCTTCCGGAAATCGATGCTCTCTCCAAGCGAATCAGGAGAATCGGTTTTGGCGTGATGGGTTTTGCAGACGCTCTCGTGAAGCTTGGCATTCCCTACAATTCCGAAGAGGGAGTCGCGTTCGGAAACAAGCTTCAGGAATTCGTCAACATCGAGTCGAAGAAGGAAAGCGAGCGTCTCGCCGCCGAGCGTGGACCATTCCCTGAATGGGCACGGTCAATCTGGGGACCTGACGAGACCTGCGCGCGCGATGAAAATGGCGAGCGCATTCGTCCAATGCAGATGCTTCGCAACTGCAACGTCAACACGATTGCTCCGACGGGAACGATCTCGATCATCGCCGGTTGTTCATCAGGCATCGAGCCGCTCTTCGCCGTTGCGTTCATGCGCAACCAGGCCGGTGCAATGATGCCGGACGTGAACGAAGAGTTCGTCGCGATCGCAAAGCGCGAGGGCTGGTACTCCGAGGAGCTCGTCGAGCGTATCGCCAAGCAGGGACACATTCATTTTGACGAAGTGCCGGAGCGCTGGCAGAAAGTGTTTGTAACGGCGCACGATATTTCGCCCGAGTGGCACGTTCGGATGCAGGCCGCCTTCCAGGAACATTGCGATTCGGCAATTTCCAAGACGACGAACTTTTCGCATACGGCAACACCCGAAGATGTTCGCGCGATCTACGAGTTCGCGTACGACATGAAGTGCAAGGGTGTCACCGTGTACCGCGATGGTTCGCGCGACAACCAGGTTCTCTCGACTGGGGCAACTGATAAGGCGAAAGCCGAGCGTACGGGCGAGAGCGCACGCGAGGAAGTCGGCGACCTGCACGGAACGATTGCAGAGATTCAGGCGGACAACGATCGCCTCAAGAAAATGCTCTTCGACGCTGAAGCCGAAAATCTTCAGCGCCGTGCGAAGCGCGCCCGTCCCAACACCCTGCGCGGAACCACCTCGCGCATGGAAACTCCCCTTGGCACGATGTTCGTCAACATCACCGAAGACGACAAGGGACAGCCGTTCGAAGTGTTTATCAATCTCGGAAAGGCAGGCGGATCTGCGATGGCCGACGTGGAAGCAATGGGACGACTGATCTCGCTCGCACTCCGCTCGGGAATTCCAATTCGCGAAATTCACAGACAGCTGCGCGGCATTGCATCTGACCGTGCGATCGGGCTCGGACCCAACAAGGTTCTGTCAGTGCCGGATGCGATTGGTATCGCGCTCGAGAACTGGATGCGCGAAAAGCAGGGAGTTCAGCAAGATCTTCTTGCGACAAACGCGCCGGCCGCGTCCATACCAACGCCGGCTGCTCAGCCCGTAATGGCGCAGAGCGACGCGGGTGCGCAGTCGCAGTTCCAGGTGGACAAGATTGGCGGGGAAGCGTTCATGGGAACGTGTCCCGACTGCGGCTCGTCACTTGAGATGGCAGAAGGCTGCATGAAGTGCCATGTATGCGGCTTCTCAGAGTGCGGTTGATCATCGCGAGTTGAAGAGAAGGAGCCTGCCTGACGGTGGGCTCTTTTTTTGTCCCCCGGCCGGCTAACAGCCCTAGTGCGAGCACGAAAGCACGGATTTCGCATATGAGTGGGTGGCAGTTAACCCACTCTCATTTTGGATTCTATGAATAACAGATGCGTTTTGGTTCTGGTTGCTTTGGCATCTTCCGCATGCGCGCAGGTGGCGAGCATCGTCCCGGGAGTATCCACGTCAACCTCGGTTGCGGCGTGCGCACAGACGGCCGGACTCAAGCTCGCTGACGGCTTCTGCGCGACGATCTTTGCAGACTCGGTCGGTGCCGTGCGCCACATGACGGTAAGCTCTGGCGGCGATCTCCTGGTGAACATGCAGACCGCCGGAAAAACATCAGTCGTCTCGTCAGTGAAACCCGGGCAGGCGGCACTGAGAGACAACGACAAGGATGGGCGGGCCGATCTAGTTCAGCGGTTTGGCGCGAGTGGCAACACAGGAATCGCGCTATACAAGGACTATCTGTACGCGGACGTGGGCAGAGCGATCGTGCGCTACAAAATCGACTGGAATACGCTGCGTCCTGCGGGCCAGGTCGATACTGTGGTCACTGCGATCCCGGGCCCTCCTGGGCACCAGTCGCGCAACTTCGTCATCGCCCCGGACGGAACGATGTACGTGAACTTCGGTTCGTCAACAAACGCGTGTCAGGAAAAGGACAGGACGGCAGCATCCAAGGGAACCAACCCGTGTACCGAGCTCGAAGTCCGCGCGGGAATCTGGCGGTTCAGTGCCGACAAACTGCAGCAGCGTCCTTCGGTGACAAGCCGGTACGCGACAGGCCTGCGCAATTCCATAGCGCTCCGGCTTGGTCCAGCCGGTCAGCTCTACTCGATCGTGCAGGGACGGGATCAGCTCTTCGGAAACTGGTCGGATAAATTCACGGAGCAGCAGAACGCTGAGCTGCCGGCAGAAATTTTCGTTGCGATCAACGAGAATGACGACTATGGCTGGCCATACTGCTACTACGATGGCATCCGCAACGTGAGCGTTCTTGCGCCCGAATATGGCGGCGATGGGAAAATTACGGGGCAGTGCAGCATGAAAAAGAATCCATTGCTCGGTATGCCTGCCCACTGGTCTCCAATCGATCTGCTTTTTTACACTGGCAGCCAGTTTCCGGCGAAGTATCGCAACGGAGTTTTTGCAACGTTCCACGGGTCATGGAATCGCGCACCGCTTCCGCAGGCGGGATACAATGTTGTATTCATCCCGATGGTGAATGGTCAGCCTTCTGGAAAGTTCGAGGTGATAGCGGACAACTTCACTCCAATTCTCGATCCCGCTTTGGCAACGCATCGTCCTGCCGGACTTGCACAGGGACCGGACGGCTCGATCTACGTCAGCGATGACAGGGGTGGACGCATCTACCGACTTACATATTCCGGTTCGCGGTAGCGATCTGGCGCGCGACCGGTATGTCCATGGGCTGACCCGCGACGGCGGACCAGAAATTCATTTCGTCGAATACGGCTCCGGAGAACCAGTGCTGCTGCTGCACGGTTTTCCGGATTTCTGGTATATGTGGCACCATCAAATCACGTCGCTCGCCGCCAGCGGGCATCGGGTGATCGCAGTCGATCTCCGCGGATACAATCGCAGCGATGCTCCAACCGGCGTGAGCAATTACACCATCGACAAGCTTTCCCATGACATCCTGCGCGTCATGGATTCGCTCGGAATTCTCACGGCACACGTCGTAGGACATGACTGGGGTGGCGTGATCGCCTGGCATGTTGCGATCAACCACCCGGAGCGAGTGCGCAAACTCGTTGTGATTAACGCGCCTCACCCGCGCACCTATCTCAGAGCCCTTCTCACTTCGTCACAAGCACTGAGGTCGTGGTACGTCGCGGCTGTGCAGATTCCACGACTCCCGGAAATGATGCTGAAGCGCAACAACTTCAGGGCGCTTCGGCAGGTCTGGCGTTCGGCCGGCGGACGATCTTCGAATGTCACGAAGGACGACATCAGCAGGTACATAAAGGCGTTTTCACGCGAGAACAGACTCCCGGCAGCGCTCAATTACTATCGTGCATTTGCACGTTCCCTTTTCCGCCCCGGGAAGCGCGGTACGGTGAGAGCAAGTACGCTGCTGCTCTGGGGTGAGCGAGACAAGTTCCTTGTTCCGTCACTCGCAACTGCCGCGGCGAAATGGGTTCCGGATTTCCGTCTGCAGAAGTTTCCCTCGCTCGGTCACTGGCCGCAGCTCGAAGAGCCTGAAACAGTCAGCGCCGCTATCGCGGACTTTCTCGCTGACGCGTAGATATTCCAGCCACACCTGACATCGCGAATCTGCCCGATCGGCACTGCGTTTCGGCCCGTCCCAGCGGTTTTTTCACGGGCTTTTCGCGGGTTTTGGGGGGTTGGCTCATCGGTACTGGGTTCGCGTCTCTGCCTATCAGGTTTAGATTGGAAAGAGGAGGCTGAAATGACACGCGATCGTCTAAAAGAACTACACGAAGCCGGCCAGTCCATTTGGCTGGACAACATAGATAGAACCATGCTCCACAATGGCGACCTGGAGAATCGCATTCGTAGTGAGTGTCTGACAGGGATGACCTCGAACCCCACGATCTTCGAGAAAGCGCTCGCCCAGGGTACCGCGTATGACGAGCAGCTTGGCGCTGCTGGCGCGGGTCTCACTTCCGCTCAGCTCTTCGAGCTCGTGGAAACCGAAGATGTTCGCCGTGCATGTGATCTCTTTGCCGGAGTCTTCACGAAGTCACGCGGAGACGACGGATACGTATCAATCGAAGTATCACCAGGCGTGGCGTCCGATCCAGCTGCGACAATCGAAGAGGCGCGCCGCCTCTGGAAATCCGTCGATCGGCCCAACGTTATGGTGAAGGTTCCAGGAACTCCGGAAGGCGCTGTTGCGGTGCGAACCCTGATTGCTGACGGAATCAACGTGAACATCACGCTTCTGTTCGCAATCGAAGCGCATGACAGGGTGATCGACGCATACATGTCGGGCCTCGAGGACCGACTGAAGGCGGGGAAGGCAATCGACGGAATTGCGTCGGTCGCCAGTTTCTTCGTGAGTCGTGTGGACACCGAAGTCGATAAACGCATCGACGGTCTGGTCGAGAAAGCGCCGGAAGAGTCCAAGCTTCTCCAGAGCTTGAAAGGCAGAGCCGCAATCGCGAATGCGAAGCTCGCGTACCAGCTTTTTCTCGAACGCTTCGCATCACCCCGATGGAAAAGTCTACAGTCAGCCGGCGCCCGGGTTCAGCGTCCGCTCTGGGCCAGCACCAGCACCAAAAACCCTGCATACAGGGATGTCGTCTACGCAGAGGAGCTGATTGGACCTCAGACCGTGAACACCATGCCCCCGGGCTTGATCGACGCTTTCAAGGATCATGGCGAAGTGTCGGTATCTGTAAGCCGCGACCCGGAAGAGTCAGTGCGCACGATACGACAACTCGAAGGAGTTGGAGTGTCGATGAAGGAAGTGACCGACAAGCTGCTCGATGATGGGCTCGCAAGTTTTCAGAAATCGTTCGACACACTCCTCGCAGGAATTGGCGGCAAGATTTCACAACTCAAGACAGCAGCGCGGTGACAGCGAAATACATCCCGCGCACAAAAATCGTTTGCACGCTCGGGCCTGCATCGGCATCGCGAGACAGCATTCGCGGCCTGATCGAGGCTGGCATGAACGTCGCCCGTCTCAATTTTTCGCACGGCACGTACGACCAGCACGCAAAAACCATCGAGATCATTCGCGGACTTTCCCGCGAGCTCGGTAAACCGATCGCGCTTCTCGGTGACCTTCAGGGCCCGAGAATCCGGATTGGTGACCTGGTGGCGCCGATTCCGTTTGATCAGGGCGAAGACATTGTCCTCGTTCACGAAGGCGAAGAAGGCCCGGGCGAGATTCCGGTCACATACACAGAGCTCGCCAACGATGTCCATGTAGGCGACCGGATTCTCGTTGACGACGGTCTCATAGAGCTCGTGTCCTCGAGTGCACTCCACCCCGCGTGAAGGCGAGAGTGCTTCATGGCGGAGTGGTTCGCAGCCACAAAGGGCTCAACCTTCCCGGCGTCCACGTATCGGCGCCTTCGATTACCCAGAAGGATGAAGCTGACATTCGTTTTGCCGTTGAGCACGAGCTGGATTACCTCGCGCTCAGTTTCGTGCGTCACGCCGGAGACATCGAGTCGCTCCGTGCAATGGTGCCCAAGGGTTTGCTCGTCATTGCGAAGATCGAGATGGACGTTGCACTGTCCAACATCGAGAGCATTCTCCTGGCTTCAGATGGTGTCATGGTCGCACGCGGAGATCTCGGCGTAGAGCTTCCATTCGAGGCGGTGCCGAACGCTCAGAAGCGGATCATCTCTCTCGCAAATCGCATTGGACGGCCGGTCATTACGGCAACGCAAATGCTCGAGTCCATGATCGAACATCCGCGCCCAACTCGCGCGGAAGCCAGCGACGTCGCGAATGCAATTCTCGATGGAACCGACGCGGTAATGTTGTCGGCTGAAACTGCCGCAGGCGCTTATCCCCGTCTTGCTGTCGAAGCAATGACGCGCATCATCACCGAGATCGAACGGTCCCCGGTTGCGCGTCACGTCTTCGACGACGGTTCAGAAGACCATCCCGTGGTGCCCACAGAAGTTGCAATCGCCGCAGCAACTGTCGCCGCAGTCGAGATGCTTGCGGCGCCGCTGGTAGTTGTCTTTACCAAAAGCGGTTTTTCCGCGCGCATCGTTTCTTCGTATCGCCCGGGAGTTTCCATCCTGGCGCTAACCGACCAGCCGCGCACCTGCAGGCAGCTCGCGCTTGTATGGGGAGTGATTCCAGAGCTCGTGCCGCATTGCAATACCTACGACGAGATGATGGTCATCGCCCGAGAGACCGTAATGCGGAAGCAGCTTGCCTCCGCCGGTGATCGCATGATCGTTACAGCAGGTGTTCCGTTCGACGTTCCCGGCACCACCAACCTGCTCAAGGTCGAAACGCTCTGAAGCTTCTATTCCTCGGCACCGGCACGAGCTTCGGCGTTCCCCAGATCGGCTGTCATTGCGACGTGTGTCGCTCGCCCGATCCGCGCGACAAGCGCAACCGGGTGGGAGCGGTTGTGGAGACCGACAATGGAATTCGTCTCCTGATTGACACGCCGCCCGAATTAAGACTCCAGCTCATAGCAGCAGGAATCGATAGCGTGGATGCAGTTCTGTTCACGCACGACCACGCCGATCATACGCACGGCCTCGACGACATTCGCGCAATAACTGTGCGGCGTGATTCGCCGCTTGGCATGTACGGCCCGAAGGACTCCCTGCACAGCCTTGCATCCCGCTTTCCCTACATCTTCGACGACAACTACCGCGCTCTGCCGGGCACATCCAAGCCGGAAGGCGCAGCTCGTGCACTGGAGGCGGGCGTACCTGCCGATATCGGCGGAGTGCAGGTCCTGCCGGTTGCCCTTCCTCACGGCAATATGGAAGTGTTCGGGTACCGGATTGGTCCGCTGGGATATATCACGGATGCAAAAAGCATCTCGACCGAAGCGATCGAAATATTTCGCGGAGTAAAAGTTCTGGTGCTCAACGCTTTGTTTCGAACGGAACACCCCACGCACATGAGCATTTCTGAGGCGATCCGCGTCGCAAAAGAGATCGGCGCTGAGCGAACATATCTGACGCATCTGACACACCACAATTTTCATGCAGACCTGGAGGCGGAGCTTCCACGCGGAATAGCTCCAGCTTTTGATGGTCTCACAATCAGGATCGACTGAATGACGCTGCGACTTGATTACTCGAACATGATGGAGCCAATCCAGAGCGGCATTGGCCAGGGGGAGTGGGAGCAGGCACTCAAGTCCGCCAGCGACGCACACGCTGCGCTCGCTAAGGTGCGCGCCGACCGGAGTGTGGGCTTTGCCGACATAGCATCTGACACGAAGCTGCTTGCGCAGTCCCTCGAGTTCGCAGGAAAAGTCCGCAAGCAGTTTGACGATGTTGTCATTCTCGGGATCGGTGGTTCTGCACTGGGCCCAATCGCGCTCCGCACCGCCTTGCGTCCTTATGCATGGAACTCACTTTCACGCGAGGCCCGTAAAGACCAGCCGCGACTGCAGGTCCTGGATAATGTGGATCCTGTCACGATAGGCGCATTGCTCGACCGGATCGAACTTTCCAGAACGCTCTTTGTCGTAACGTCCAAATCTGGCGGTACCGCTGAGACGATGGCCCAGTTCCTAATCGTGAATGAGCGGTTGGAGGCGGCAAGTCTTCCAATCACGCATCATGTGGTGTTCATCACCGACCCTGCACAGGGTGCCCTGCGACCGCTGGCCGAGAAGCTCGGGGTATCAGCACTGGATATTCCAGCGAACGTCGGCGGGCGGTTCAGTGTCTTGACGCCGGTGGGTCTTTTGCCCGCTGCTCTGATCGGAATCGATATCTCGCAGATCGCTGCAGGTGCGGCGGATATGGCGTCGCGCTGCACTGATGCGTCATTTGAATCGAATCCCGCGCTTGTCTATGCGACACTGCAATGGATCGCAGATACTAAGCATGGCAAGCATATCCACGTATTCATGCCCTACTCCGATCCACTGCGTGATTTCGCAGCATGGTTCGTTCAGCTCTGGGCTGAGAGTCTCGGTAAGCAGCGGTCAGGTGAGGGGGTAGGTCCTACTCCTATTGCAGCACTGGGCGCGACCGACCAGCACAGCCAGGTGCAGCTGTTCATGGAAGGCCCTGCGGACAAGACGGTAACGTTCGTTGCGGTGCGCGAGCGGGAACGTGATCTGGAAATTCCCCGTGCGTTTGCCGACGTGAAAGAGCTTGGCTACCTCGCAGGCCATTCACTTGGCGAGCTTATCGATGTGGAGCAGCGCGCCACCGCAGGGGCGCTTGCGCGGCGCGGCCGGCCCAACATGACCATCTCACTCGATAAGGTCGATGCGTGGCATATTGGGTCATTGATAATGTTTCTCGAGATCGCGACGGCCTACGCCGGCAGCCTCTATGGAATCGATGCGTTCAACCAGCCGGGCGTGGAGCTTGGAAAACAGTTCGCCTATGCGATGCTTGGAAGGCCGGGCGCAGAAGCTGCGAGAAAAGAGTGGGACTCGCTTCCGAAGGCGGATCATCGCTGGTCAGTGTAGGGCTTGCACAGGCGTTAAATCAGGTTCAACCTTTCGAAATGCAACTGATGAAGATTGAGAGAGCAGTCACGATTGAAAATGGCCTGCTGGGCGTGAGCAGCACGGAGCTCATTGCGTCCGACGCAATGGACGAGCTCGTCCGCGAGGCAGTGTTCGGCGACCAGGCGCAGCGCGATCGTGCACGCTGGATGATCTGGGAGATTGGACAGGTGCTCGGGGTTCAGCCGGCATCGATTCACGATCTCTACATCGCGCGCGGACGCGGAGAGACGCACGGATATACTGTGCCTGCCATCAATGTTCGCGGAATGTCTTATGACACAGCGCGATCGATTTTCCGCGTGGCAAAAAAGATGAATGCCGGCGCATTCATCTGCGAAATCGCCCGCTCCGAAATCGCGTATACAGATCAGCGCCCGGGTGAATACGTCGCTGTCATTCTTGCGGCCGCACTGCGTGAAGGATTTCGCGGACCGGTATTCATTCAGGGCGATCACTTTCAGGTGAGCGCAAAGAAGTACGCAACTGATCCTGAAGGCGAAGTGAATGCCGTCAAGCAGCTTGCCCGCGAGGCAGTGCACGCAGGCTTTTTCAATATCGATGTGGACACTTCCACACTTGTCGATCTCTCCAAGCCAAACCTGACTGAACAGCAGCGGGCGAACTTCGAGCGCGCTGCCGAAATGTCCCGTCTCATACGCGAAATTGAGCCTCAGGGCGTGACAGTTTCCATCGGCGGAGAGATTGGTGAGGTCGGAACAGAGAACAGCACCGTCGAGGAGCTTCGTGCTTTCATGGACGGCTACAACACATCCCTCGGCGGCGGACTGACAGGTCTGTCGAAAATAAGTGTGCAGTCGGGAACGTCGCATGGCGGAGTAGTGCTGGCAGACGGATCGATCGCCGACGTTGCACTCGATCTCGACACGCTGGAGAAGCTGTCAAAGGTTGCGCGCGAGGAGTACTCACTGTCCGGCGCAGTTCAGCATGGAGCCTCTACACTTCCTGATGGGGCGTTCAATAATTTTCCGCGCACCGAGACAGCTGAAATTCATTTAGCAACGAATTTTCAGACGATGCTCTACGATCATCTTCCTAAAGAGCTGCGCACGGAGATCTACGAGTGGCTGCGCGAGAATGCAAAGGACGAGCGCAAGGAAAAGGACACCGACGAACAGTTCTTCTACAAGACGCGCAAGAAAGCACTCGGACCATTCAAGAAGCGCTTTTGGGATCTGGACGAAACGATAAAGCGCAAACTGGCATCGGCGTATGACGCGAAGTTCAATTTCCTGTTCACACAGCTTGCAATTGGCGACACCGCGCCCATCGTGAAGCAGTTCGTAAAGGCTCCGGACATCCACAAGCCGGAACCGCACGCGGGAATGGAGTCGGTTGCCGCCGCGCCAGATGACGCCGACCTCAGCGACTAAACAGACGGACGATCATCAGCAGGCTTCGGAGCTGGTCGCTCTAGTCGCGCGGCGCGCCTCTCACGAGGTTCGCAATGCGTTGAACGCGGCAGCTGTAAACGTCGAAGTTGTGAGAAGCAGGCTGTCGCGCCCGGAGCCTGACCTGAAGGAGCTGCAGACATTTGCCGAGCGCGCTTCCAGGGAAAGTGACGCGGCCGCCGCTCTCACGACCGGCCTCGCCGACTTTACGCGCGTCCTTGCCCTGGCAGCCACAGGGGACGGAAACGCCAAAGTAACAAGGAGTGCGGGATCGACTACGGTCACCATTCCGCTATGTTCGGCTGATGACCAGGACATCTCGGCGGACCTCAAGGCCCTGGCAGCGCACATGGGCGTCACAATCAAGCTGGACGGTTCGACGGTTATATTTACCGTCCGCGATTGACGCGGCTGTTCGACAGCATCGCTACCTATATAGATGAAGAAAGCAAAAATCCTTATCGCCGATGACGAGCGTTCGATTGTTGAGGGGCTACGCGCCATCCTTGCCGATGAAGGCTATGACGTATCCGTGGCGTTCGATGGCCAGAAAGCGCTCGACATGCTCAGTGAGGACAGCTTCGGCGTAGTTCTCGCCGACCTGAAAATGCCGAAGTTGGACGGTCTCGCAATTCTGAAAGAGCTGCAGCAGAAGGGAATTCCGACTGAGTGCATCATTGTCACCGGCCAGGCCACAGTTGATTCCGCAGTACAGGCCATGCGCGAAGGTGCGTACGACTACATCGAGAAGCCGCTCAACGCCGAAAAGCTCAATAGGCTGAAGGCGCTGATTCCGAAGGCACTGGAAAAGTTCAACGTCCAGCAGAAGAATCGTGAGCTCTCCTCGAAGCTCGAGGGACTTACGCACTTCGGCGAGCTCACCGGCCAGTCAGAGGAAATGCGGCACGTCTATCAGGTGATCGACGCAGTCGCGCCCTCGGTAGCGAGCGTGCTGATCCTTGGTGAATCAGGTACGGGAAAGGAACTTGTCGCGCGTGCGATGCATTCCAAGAGTGAGCGTGAAAAAGGTCCTTTCTTCGCACTGAACTGCGCGGCACTTCCGAAGGACATACTCGAGAACGAGCTGTTCGGTCACGAGAAGGGAGCCTTTACCGGTTCGACAAACGAGAAGGCCGGCGCATTCGAGATGGCGCATGGCGGAACGATCTTCCTCGACGAAGTCGCAGAAATGCCGACCGACATCCAGGTGAAGCTGCTTCGTGCACTCGAGACTCGCACCATTCGCCGCCTTGGCGGAAAGAAGGAAATTTCCGTAGACATTCGAATCGTCGCTGCGACCAATCGTGATCTGCAGAAAGCGCTGAGCGAGAATGAGCTCCGCGAGGATCTCTACTACCGTCTCGCGGTCGTGGAAATTTTCCTACCGCCACTGCGTGAGCGTGCCGGCGACATCAAGCTGCTCGCCAATGAATTTCTCGGACGGTTTTCCTCGCAGAACGGAAAGAAGCTTTCCTCGTTCTCCGAGCAGGCCTGGGAGTGGATTCTCTCTTACAACTGGCCCGGCAACGTCCGTGAGCTGAAAAACGCTGTCGAGCGCGCGGTTATTATGGCCCGCGGCGACAAGATCGAGGCAACCGATATCATTCCGCGCCACCTCCGTTCCGGAGGCGAGGCCGGAACACCTTTGACAATCAGCCCGGGCACAAGTTTGGCGGAAACCAGGAAGCAGCTGGTTTTGCGTACCTTCGCCTCGACGGGCGGGGACGCTGCGAGAACTGCCAAGATTGTGGGAATGAGCCTTGGCGAAGTGAATGCGGAGCTTGCTTCGATGCTGAATGGCAATGGTGACTCCTCTGCGGGAGCGGAACGTGCAAAGCCAGCGTCTGCACCTTCCCGCGCTGCGGCTGCCAAGCCAAAGCCAAAAGCCAAGAAGCGTTAAGGAGAATTCATGAGCGAATACGATTTTTACGAAGATGACGAGCCCTATATCATCGTTGAACAGCGTTCATCGGGCGTCGGACCGCTGCTGCTTGGAATCGCTCTCGGTACAGGTATGGCGCTGCTTTTTGCGCCACAGAGCGGTGCTGAGACGCGCCGACTGATCAGGAAAAAAGCGCAACAGGCCAAGGACTCCGTTGCCGATGTTGTCGATGAAGTAGCGAGCACGGTGACCGATGGAATCGGCCGGGCACGCGAAACTGTTGAAGACCGCATCGACTCCGCCCGAGATGCTGTGGAGCTCAAGAAGCGTCAGATCTCCCGCGCTGTGAGGGCCGGGCGCGACGCCGCACACGAAGCTCGCGAGGACCTCGAGTTTCGCATAGCCGAGACCAAAGCGGCTTATAAAGAGAATTAGTGCCGACACGCCCGCTTCCCGTCCGTATTGGATGGACGCTAAGGGATTACGCGAAGCGGGTTTGGGATAACAGCGGCGAAGACAACGTGTTTTTTCTGGCCGGCGGCATTGCGTTCAACATCCTGTTGGCCGCTGTGCCCTTTTTTCTGCTCTTCGCTGCCGGACTCGCCTACTTCATGAACCAGAACGCAGATGTCTCGTCGCTGGAGATCACTTCGTTCGTAGAGAAGTTGATGCCTCCGCGTGCGAGCGGCGAGCCGTCGCCACTCAATAACATTCTCGTAAACATCATCAAGGCCAAGGGTACCGTTGGAGCATATGGTGCAATCGGCTTCATCTGGTTTTCTACCAGGCTCTTTGGCTCACTGCGCAGCGTGCTCGCAGAGATTTTCGACATCGATTCCGACAGAGGCATCATCGCGGGCAAGATTTTCGATATCAAGATCACGCTGGTCTCCACCATCTTCCTGATCGCCTACACAGCACTGAGCGCGTACCTCGCAATTGCAACGAGCCAGGGAGTGAGGGTGCTCGAGCAGGCAGGGTTACGAAAAGACCTGATGGGCCAGCTTGAATACAATGTCGGTGCGGCAATCGCGTTCGTGTTCATTGCGATGATGTTTTTTTCGCTTTACAAGTTTCTGCCCAACCGGAAAATTCGCTGGCAGACAGCGCTGATTGCCGCGCTGTTTACGAGCTTCATGCTGGAGCTGGCCAAATACGTGTTCGGGGCGTATGTGCGATCCTTCAATCCCGGTTCGATTTATACAGGGACGATCGCTGCCGCAGTCATCGTGGTGATTTGGGTTTATTACGCTGCGATGATTTTCATCCTGGGCGGGGAAGTGGCGCAGGTTCACGAGCTTCGCCGGGTCCGAAAGCTCCAGCGCGAAGCCTTCGAGGATTGAGGCTACGCGGGGAGCGCGGGGGTTACGCGGGGGGCGCGGGAGAAACAAACCGGTGTTTCCCGGTACCTCGCTTACAAAAATCTTACTCATCCGTGGAACGAAGGTTGCCTTATCTTGAGCCACGTAACACTAAGCCCGTGGAGGCAAATCGTGCGTAAGATTGCTGCAGTGGCGGCCATCATGGCCGTTGTATCCGTTTCAGCTTGCAAGAAGACTGATTCTGGAGATCTGGAAGTTGAAAAGCCGGTCGTTGGAACGGTTACCGATACGCTGAACGTGCCGACGGTAGAAGTTGGAACCGAGTCGACCACAGTCGCAGTGCCGAAGGTCGAGGTAAAGAAGGACTCCGCGACCATCAAGACGCCGACAGTTAAGGTCAAGCGCTAATCTCTTTTTAGAGCCAGAAAGCCCCGCGAATTTCGCGGGGCTTTTTTGTTATATTACCGTTGCTCCAGGTCCCGGAGGGCGTAGACCCGCTAACCCCGTCAGGACCGAAAGGTAGCAGCGGCATGTGGTGTTTTACGTTGCTCCGTCAGACCTGGGGTAATCCCTCCTTTATATGTCCCTCGCACTCGCTCGCAAATACCGGCCGCGCAACTTCGCTGAAGTAGCGGTTCAGTCGCATGTGTCAAGCACATTGCGGGGTGCAATCGCACGTGGTCGAGTTGCACACGGTTATCTCCTCTGCGGACCCCGCGGCACTGGCAAGACGACTCTCGCCCGTGTACTCGCGATGGCGCTCAACTG
>JANLYJ010000062.1:0-8195 GCA_031365555.1 Gemmatimonadaceae bacterium
TCAGGCAAAACAAGATTTAGACGCTTGGGTACTGCAAGTATCTGGACCGCTCCGTCGCGCAGGGCGATCCGCTGAGCGTCATCATCGATCACACGGATTCCGAGATTGCCATACAGCCGGAGAATCGATCCGGTTTCAATCGATCTCGGGGAATCATGATTCCCAGCGATCATGATCACATCGGCGTCCGGAAGCGCGTGTACCAGCCGCGAAAACTCCAGGAAGGCGTGCAGAATTGCGGGATTCGACGGCCTGACGCTGTGGAATACATTGCCTGCGATGAGGACGATGTCCGGCTTGATCTCGATGATCTTTGAAATCGCACGCTTGAACGCGACTGCTACGTCAGCCTCGCGCTGGTTCAGTCCATTCGGCGTTTGCCGCTGGTACTGCTTGAATCCAAGATGAATGTCAGCGAGGTGGACGATTTTCAATTAGCTCTTGCCCTCACCCGCTGAACGATTTTCGTCCGGACTTTCATTGCTTCCGCCGAGCTCTGCTTCCCCGTCTGACGACTATTCAGAACCGTTGATTCCAGAACAATCGTCATTTTTGAATCAGTTATCCACCCGAGACGGCGATTCAGCTGAATTGTTCCGTTGATTGTTCCGTCAGCATCACGCTCGCCCGACTCATCCTTGAAGCGTTCGTGAGACAGCAGTCCCTTGAGCGTAATGTAGGCCATGTCCCGCGAGGAGCTGAGCGAATCGAGCGTGAATGTCGTGCGCACCCACCCGGTACCGTGCACATCTCCCCGCAAGGGAACAGGCATCTCGCGCGTCCATTTCCCGCGTACGAAAACGGGATCATCGGGCAGCATCGCCGGAAGCTGGCCAAAGAATTCGCGCAGGTCTTCGGTGTTCGGCTTGCCTGGGAGGATATCGACGCCGCCATTCTGCTGAATCAGCATCAGCGTCGTCTTGCCGCCAAGCCGCTGTGTGCGCGGCGTGCCTCCCTGCACTCTCGGAAGCATCACGACTGAATCCGCAATTCCGAGAACGACAGTCCCATCTAACATTCTGCGCTGGGGAACTGCTCGAGTGAACACGGCAGTTTCCATTGCGAGCGAACGCGCGGTGTCACCACGCGTCATGCCGGTCATTTCGACTAACTGGTCCATCCTGATCGTCAGCGTGTCGCCAACCCGCGGACGAATTTCGAGAACTACTGACTGCGCCCAACCCGGTGAAGACGACGAGAGGAGCAGGGCGCCGGCAGCGAAGAGCTGACGCAGCAGACTAGAAGCCGTACGGATCATCGATTGGTGGTGTCCGAAGCGCCGGAGCGGATTTCATTTTCAGCGGCTGCTCGAGCGGAATGATTCTCCGAAATTGCGCAGCAAAATACGATTTCACGTCTCCGGGACGGGCAAGCAGAGTCGCGTGCCGTGCCCTGAGGATTTCGCTCTCGGTGTATAGCGCCGTGATGTCCTGTACCCAGCCGAGTGAGATGCCCGGATCCAGTGCGCGCAAACTGCGATACACTGCAACGTCGAGTGTGATCTCTCCTGCCTGTGGATAGCGCTCGGTTCCCTCCCGTCCCTGCATGACAGCAGGTCTGGGAAAGCGAACGAAAATCGGCTGTGTGAAATGCGGATGTCGCACCATCAACTGTCCTTTCTCGAGCGTTGCCAGCTTTGTTCTGATCGCGGGACTCAAGACTGCATACCCCGGTGTCGCCAGTTCATCTGCGTCCATTCGGCCGAAAAGCGCCGTGCCGGAATTTCCAACCACGCGCCGATGCACCTGCGACCTGAACTGCTGCGCGCTGAACAGCACGAGTCCGAGATAGCGACCCCGTTCTGCGATATCCAGCAGCATTTTGCGGACATAGGTCTCAGGCCCGTCGCTCGGCGCGTACTTGTTCAACTCATCGACGAAGACGATGAGATTTTTTACGCCCAGGTCCCGCCGTTCAAGATGCTCGCGAAGCTTGGAGACAATGCGCGCAAAAATGAGATCCTGCGCGTCCTCTTCGAGCATCGCTACATCCACTACATACACCGTTCTGTCCTCGAAGCTCCCGAATGGCAGATCACTCACTATCGCTTCGTCGGTTACGAGCCCTGCACAGCGGGTGGAGATGTTGGAGAGACGGTTGCGGACTTTCCGGATCGTCGCGACATGGTGGGTGCGCCAGCTCTGGTCATCCTTCTGCTCGAGCGCACGCAGCACGTCGCGGAACCACTCATCCAGGTCGCCAAACGAGCGCACGATGTACTTCTTCCCGAGAAGCGCATCAGTGAATTCGCGGTCAAGAATGTTTTCCTTGATGAAGTCGATGAGTGCATCCGCTTTTGCATCGACGTCGTCGCGATTCAGCAGCACTTCCGCGAACTGCAGAACTTCCCGCAAACCCCAGCTCAGGGGAAATGTGTTCGCCTCCAGTGACTCGTTCGAACGAAGGGTGTTGAGTGAAAATCCCTTTGCCGTATACGGGGCGTAAAACTTCACGTTGTCGAAGGGCTTCGGCTCCACGCCGAGCTTTTCATACAGCTCCAGATCCTTTTCCTCGAGCAGTGCGGGCTTATCGAGATACAGAAGGTCGGGGCCCTTCACATTGAAACAGACAGCTGCGATCGAGCCTTTGCTCTCCGGGAAGTGCGCAAAGATCGACGACAACATCCATTCAACCGCGCTGGTCTTGGTCGCAAGTCCCGACACACCGGTGATGTTCAGGTGAGCGGCTTCCGGGCCAAGCAGAAAATCAGCGTCCAGATAAATAGTTGAATCCATTCCACCCGCCCGATAAATCCCAACTGGAATACCGGTGTTGGCGCCATCTTTCAGGAATGCATCCATGCGAAGCGCTATCGCAACGTCATTCTCGGTCGCGAGAAATACTTCGCCCATCGGCACCGGCTGGAGCGGCTCTTCAGGGATGTGCCGGAGAACCGCAGCGGAATACAGGCGAATTTCCGCGCGTTCTGTAGCAGCGAATCGCGCATTACCGGGGGAGCCATCGTGGCCGAGCACGTCGTGCAGAGGGGTGAGCAGGTCGGTGTAGCTGAATCCTTCAGTCACAACGCCGTAGATGTGCGGAATCTGCCCGCCTGTCGGAATAGCACCATCCACGCGCACGATGGTCCCAATTCCCACAGGCGAATCAAGCGCCGTCCAGAAATGGAATTCATGCGGTGTGTTCGGTTTGCGCTCAGTCGCTACAACGCGTCCAAGTGGCATTGGCGCAATCATGAAATAGCTCTCAAGAATTCCTCAGTATCGTGTACACCATATGCCATCTTGTCCCATCGCTTGTCGGGCAGCGACAGCGGTGAGCTTTCTCGCATTACCCAGCACGAGATTTCATTCGCGCGCATGGGGCTCCACTCTTCCTCAGGCGCTTCGATGCGAACCAGACCCCACATCGCATCTCGCGCATCCGCAGCGCGAACACGCAGGTACCAGCTTGCAACAGAAGTCCGAGAGCGTGAAGTAATTCGAAATACGGGGCTCCGTTCTCCAACCCGCAGACGCAGAACCGTCCGGAGCGCATCACCTTCGGCGTGAAGGGTCCTGTGACTTTTTACGATTCCGACAGCGAGCCCGGACGTTGCAACGGGTGCGCTCCCACCGATACCTCCATCAATGAACAACAACCCTTCCTCGCTCTCGCACCATGCCTGCGCAAGCGAAAGCTCGGCACGTTCACGGTCGTCCTGCACCTTTTTCACTGCGCGCTCCATCAGCGCTGCCGGATGCTGGGATGGTATGGCCCCGTTGTAGTCGGCCTCACTTGTATCGACCAGCTCAAACGGAACCGCGGCATCTGTGACCGCATTTTCCAGGTAAGCGAAGGGCATGTACAGCCGTCGTTCCACAACTGGTGAGCGACGCGCCCAGCTTTGCATTCGCCTTTCTACCCGCACCCTTATCGCAGCGGACACCGTTCCCAGCACGATCGGTATTCCGTCTTCCTGGGCAATGATCTGCATTCGCTGCGCACCATCGAGAAACGCTGAGAAGCCTTCATCAACAGGAGTGTTCCGCTCCACGATTATCGCTCGCATTTCGCCGCCTTCGAGAATTTCCGCGGCTCGCAAAATCGGAGGATCGCTGGAAGGCGCAAACGGTTCTCCAGCCGAAGGAGCCGACTCTACTGCTGCCGCCTGTGGCCGAACTTGTCGGATGAAGCGAAGGGCGTCTCTTGCTGCTGCGTCGAAGCTCAAGGGTTTGGTGTGTTCTGGACCGAATGGTTACAGAGACATGGCAATAAATTCGCGTGATAGAGAAGTGAAAAACTTTGCCACTGAGACCTCAGAACGACATATGCAGATCGATGCGCGCCTTTTTTAGGGGTACGACAACTCGGCGCAGTTCCCAGAAACTCAACACCAGTAGGCCCTAATGTTGTTCTAATGTTGTTCTGAGGTCTCTGTGGCAACGCAGTCCAAATCAATCCGTGTGATTATTCGACTCCGATATCCCACGCCTGCTCGAGATCCTGCTTCGAGTAGGTCCGAAATGCAGTAAGCGTGTTGGTAAGCTGAAGTCCCGGCACAGTCGAAATCTGCTCGGTCACGATCTTCGCAATGCCCTCGAAGTCCACGACTTCTACGACGGCAACCATATCCCAGTTCCCTGACACCGAGTACACCCGGGAAACACCCTCGATACCAGCGAGGCGCTGCGCGCACGCGGCAATCATCTGTGGCTCTGCTTTTATCAGAACGATGGCTGTTATCATGACCTTTACGGATGGACTATACTTGTCGGATGTAGTCGGGTATCCAACGGCGTGACCTTCGCAATGAAAGATAACGTTGGCGCACCGTTTTAGCCCCGTATCAACGACTGAAAAAGCGAGATTTAAGTGGTGGATGAAGCAGAAATGAGCGAGGAGTTGCCAGCCGTCGGACGCAACCAGAATGTGGTGTACTCCCTTCCATTGGCGATGGACTCGATTCCTGCGTTTTTGCAGGGTCCGCTCGAGAGGATCGACCCGGCCGCGGGTACTACCCAGCTCCTGATCATTACCCCGGACGCGGAGTCCGCGCTGGCAGTGAGCGAAGCCGTTCTTTCAATGACCGGCCTGGGTGGGATCGAGGTGCTTCCGGTTACCACCGCCGGCCGGGCCCGCCGACTCCTGGCAATGCGCCCAATCGCTGCCATCGCCGGACCATCGATCGAGCTGAAATCACTTATCGAATCTGCAAGCCTCAAGCTGGAAGGAGTGACGACTGTCGTCCTCGCATGGATTGACGAAACTCTGAAACAGGGCGGCGAACAGGTAGCGTCAATGGAAGCGCTGATGGCGGAGCTTCCGAAGGACGCCGTTCGCGTGCTTGTCACGAGAACCATGACGCCGGAAGTCGAACAGGTCATCGAGCGGTACATGCGTCGGGCCCGCCGTGAAGCTGCGGCAGATGCCCCTATTGCAGCGACAGATCTCGAGCTCCGCTATGTAACTGTTTCTTCAGCGTCCCGTCCATCAGCGCTCCGCAGACTGCTGGACGAGCTCGACCCACCGTCCGCTGTTGTCGTTACACGCAGCAGTGCCTCCGAGCTCGAGGCACGCAATGCTCTTCGCCGCCTTGGCTATAACCAGGAAAGCGATCCGGTGCGACTCTCCACAGGTGACGTCCCGGCCAATACCCACACCGTCATTCTTTATGATCCGCCGGTCAGCGCGGGAGAAATTGCCCGCGCAGCTACAGCTACGCCGGTTCAGGCATTTACTCTGGTGCAGCCGCGCGAGCTTGAATTCCTCCGTTCCCTGTCGGGACTGGATCTCATTCCGTATGCGGCCGGGGATGCGGTCGCAAAGGCTCGTGCAACGGATGCGGCAGTACGGGACGAGCTGAAGGGAATTCTGGAAGATGGAATCATTTCACGCGAGATCATTGCAATCGAGCCACTGCTGGAGGAGTACGACGCAATTGAAATCGCTGCAGCCTCGCTTCGGCTGCTCGAGCGTGCACGTGCGCAGCGCGATGCATCTGAAAAGGTTGCGCGTGCGGCTGGCGTGAAAGCGTCTGGTCCGACCGCTACAGCTGAAAGCAGCGAAGGAATGACGACAATCTTCATGACCATCGGAACGCTTGATGGCGTTCGCGCAGGCGACATCGTAGGAGCGATTGCAGGCGAAGTCGGGATTCCCGGGTCGAGCATAGGACGTGTGGAAATCAACGACAAGCATTCGTTGGTCGAGATCGAATCGGCGAAAGCTCAGGATGTAATCAAGAAGATGAACGGACTTCAGATCCGCGGACGAAAACTGGCCGTGCGCGAAGAGCGCGAGCGTCCACCTCGTTCGGCAGGAGCCGACAGGGCCCCACGGGGGGATCGCCCCCCGCGTCGCGATGGTCCACCCCGGGGTGAGCGACCGGACCGGGATCGTGGAGCTCGCAGTGACCGTCCACCGCGCGGAGGAGATCGTCCTCCCCGGAGTGGTCCGCCCCGCGACAGAAGCGGCCCACCACGGGATCGTGGTGACCGTCCAGGATTTTCGGATCGAGGCCGTCGCCCAAGGGGATGAACGGATCATTTCACCAAACCGGCGGATGGATTGAAGTCATCGCCGGTGTCATGTTCAGCGGAAAGAGCGAAGAGTTGATGCGCCGCGTGCGCCGGGCCACGATTGCCCGCAAGCGCGTCCAGGTCTTCAAGTCGCGGCTTGATGCCCGCTACGCAGGGATTTACGCGATCTCCAGCCACGACGGGCGAAACACCACCGCAATTCCTGCTGATTCGTCAGCGCAAATCGCGCAGCAGCTGGACCCGACTGCGAACGTCATTGCCGTGGATGAAGCCCAGTTCCTGGATGACGGAATTATCGAGCTCGCTACGTCGCTGGCCACGCGCGGACGGCGGGTAATTCTGGCAGGTATCGACACTGATTTCCGGGGCGAGCCATTTGGCCCGATGCCACACTTGATGGCGGTAGCCGAAGTGGTAGATAAGCTGCACGCGATCTGTGTTCTGTGCGGAGGCCCTGCCAGCCGTAACCAGCGGCTGATCGAGGGAAAGCCGGCGCCCTACAACTCCCCCCAGGTAATGGTCGGGAGCACCGATTCCTACGAAGCCCGGTGCAGAATGTGCTTTGCTATCCCTCGTAAGGACGAAGCCCAGGGTTCGCTGCTCTAGCTCCAGGTGTTGCGGGCTTTTCAAAAGACAGTAGGAGTCAATGAGCTGGAAGGAGTCAAAGGAGAGTCCTTTGATGACTGCAACTGCAAGAGCCCGTGCAGTTTACCAAATTCTTCTCCTTTGTCCTCATTACCCTCGTTTACTCCTATTGCCCTTTGTTATCCCGTCGCAAACACTAGTTTTTTCCCGCTGAGCCGCTCTAATCATAGGCCAAACCATTTTTTGACTTTACCTTGGATTTTCACGCAAGAATTTCCCATTCCTGACACTATAGAATTTCGATGCGACTTATTGGATTGACCGGCAACATCGCCAGTGGGAAGACTGTCGTTGCAGACCTTTTGAAGGAAAAGGGCGCGACGATTATCGATGCCGATACCCTTTCACGCGAAGCCGTCCAGCCCGGTACGAAAGTGCTGGAAACCATCACTTCCCGCTGGGGAAGTGAGGTACTGGATTCAGCAGGCACTCTGGATCGCGCTGCCCTCCGGCGAATCGTGTTCACTGACCAGGCCCAGCTCGACGAGCTGAACGCAATCATCCATCCCGAAATCGCGCGTCTTCGCGACACCTCGATCGATGCCGCCAGAAAGCGCGGCGACAAGATTGTTGTTTGCGTCATTCCGCTCCTCTTCGAGCGGAAAATGGTAGACAACTTCGACACCATAGTTCTCGTTGATTCACCACGCGAGCTTCGCATGGAGCGTCTGGTCGAAACGCGCGGTCTCGATGAAGCTGAAGCGATGAACATGATCGCATCGCAGATGCCCGCCGAGCTCAAGCGTGCAAGAGCTGATTATGTCATCGAGAATACCGGCCCAATGGCAACGCTTCGTACCGACGTCGATGCGCTCTGGGAATCGCTTCTCGGGAAATCCTCAGACTCTCCTGTAAAAACTTCCTCGATTTCTTGACGCTTACAGCTGCTTCGGATAGACTACGCGAGCACTCTGTTACGCCACGCGAACAAAATTACCGGAGCAGCATTGGCAGAAATCCCGAGCGACCTGAAGTTCACTGAAGAACATGAGTACGTTCGCGCCACGGCGGACGGAATTGTGGAAGTCGGTATCACCGACTATGCGCAGGGTGAGCTGGGCGACGTGGTGT
>JANLYJ010000083.1:0-9938 GCA_031365555.1 Gemmatimonadaceae bacterium
GCACGAACATCATGTATAACACGCAGCTCGCAAGCAGCAGCATTGCCCAGCGGAAACGGTGCGGCAGCAGGAAGTACAGTGCCGTAACGACTGGGAAGAAGATCAGGAATTGTATGCTGTTGAATAGCATTTTTGGCTACGCGGAGAGCGCGGGGGTTACGCGGGGGGCGCGGAAGTGCAACAGCTTTTTTGGGTGAACACCATTCACCGCCCTGAGTACGGGCTCACCTCGAAGATAATCTGCGCCTGTATTGACCTTCAACGAATTTTCGGACCAGGGTTGCTTGAACGTGCGTACGAGGAACTTCTCGCCGCCGAGTTGATGGAGCAAGGACTGGTGGTAAGGAGACAAGTCATATTCCCATTGATTCACAGGTCGGTTCGAATAACCAAAGCCTACAAGACTGACCTGATCGTCAACGAAAAGGTTCTGGTAGAACTCAAAGCAATCCGCACACTCACTGATGCGGATACCGCTCAAACACTCACCTACCTGAAGCTCTCCGGGCTAGAGGTTGCGCTCCTCATAAACTTCAACGCAGTACCCCTAAAAACCGGCATTAAACGCTTCATTCGCACCCACCCCGCGCCCCCCGCGTAATCTCCGCGCTCCCCGCGCAACTATGAAGAATAAATCTCACGCACCCCTTCAGTGAGCGTCACCGTATTCCCGTGACCCAACTCTCTGCGGGCCTTCGTATCATCCACCCAGTTGAGAATTCGCGCCTTACGCCGGGCCTTGCGCCTCGACTTTTCTACTGTAGCACCAGCCACTATCGCACAGGTCTCGGCGATTTCCATCAACGAACAGACTCCCCCGCCACCGACGTTCCAGAGCCCGGCTGTCTCGTGTGTGACCGCACTGGCCACTGCGCACGCTGCGTCACGCACGTGCAAAAGATCGAATGCATCATCCAGCGGCGGATCCACGCGAATGCGCCCGTCCAGCGCAGCCTGTGAAAGAAAATGGCGAATCAGGCCCGCCTTGTACTCCACGCCATACAGCGACGACAATCTCAGGATTGAGATTTCACAGTTTGCCTGGCATGCGGCCAGTGCAATTCGTTCCGAAGCCCATTTAGAAAGCGCGTAGTAACCAGCGGCGGCTGCGTTTGGCTCATCCTCTTCCCTGCGCGGTTCTGTCCAGTCTCCGTATACAAGTGCACCTGATGTAACCACGATCCGCTTTACACCATTCTGGAGACCCCACTCCACGACTCGTGCAGTCCCGCCAACATTGACATCCCACAGCTCCTCGTCGCGCTTCTTGTCGTCCAGAGCCGCGCGTTTCGCTGCAGTGTGCACGATCGTGTGCGGCACCTCTTTCGTTGACGGACCGTCGCCGAGTGACACGTCCCAGAAGGCGTCGGCTGTTCCGGCAGCGTGCGCGCACCCTACTACTTCACTTCCCCGATGACGCAGCTCGTTGATGATGCTGCTGCCGAGCGCGCCAGAAGCGCCAGTGACCAGGACGTCTACGGCCAAGGAAGAATTTCTCCACGCCTCGTGATGGCGGGGCCCGCGAGATCGGCTTCAGTCACATCCGGAATGAAAACCTCATTCCAGTACCGCAGTGCAATTCCCGTTTTCCGCTCGGGCTGTGAGACGCTTTCGCCAAGCACGTAGTTCCGGATCCACATCTCGGGCTCGTTGTATCCATAGTACGACCGGATCGCCGTCGTGCCGGAGCAGCGAATGTTAAGCTCGAATGGTACAGGACCGCGGTCTGTCATTCGCAGCTGCACGTTGAGCGGTCCACTCGGTCGAAGTTTCCTTCCGATGTTTTCCAGAAATGGCTGCAGCTCCGGCCAGTAGCCCACTTCGGCCTTGAATGTCGTTCCGCCTGAAAGAGTACGGCGCGCCATGAATGTCGCCGTCACGTCTCCATCGGTGTTCACGAACACCGCACAGGTGAACTCCTCGGCGGCACCGTCAATCTGGAGATACTCCTGCACAATTGGACCGGGCGTGCGGGAGAAATAGAAAGCGAGTTCCTCGGCATCCTTTGCTACCACGACATTGCGTGACGCTGACCCCGCGCGCGGCTTGATGACGACAGGGTAGCCCGCTGACGAGGCGAATGCCAGCGTTTCGTCAAGCGACCTATCCCAGACACACTTCGGTGCATCGATCTTCTCTCGCACCAGACGCTCGTATGTGCGAGCCTTGTCCCGGCAGTCCCTGACAAGCTCGAGATCCGATACAAGCACCTTGGGGCCGCCGGTGGTGGCCCACTCATCGCGAACCGCAGCGAGTGACACGACATCATAGTCGGAACCGGGGAAAACAATCTCGATTCCGCGGCGCTCGAACTCTTCGCGCCACTTCGACATGCTTCCCTCTTCTTCACCCTTGGGCAGAACAATGCCCTCCTTGCCGCGAAAAAGCCCCGCGGACAAAGGCTGTACATCAACCGGATACAGCTCCGTGACCAGCGATGAGATACTCAGCGCCTTGCAGATGCTCTGCCCCACTCCGCCGCCCGCACCAGTGACAGCGATCTTCACGCGCGCGATTCTCCCACTACAAATTTCCGCCAGGAAGATCCGACGGCATCAGTGAAATGCGCGTCGCTCCCAATATTCACTTTGCACCCTGCAGTATTGGCGATGTCTATCATGACCTCAGGTTGTAAGCAGTATCTCGGATTCAATTCGAATGCCTTGCCGTGCACGGCGCAAGCGCGCGCAATTTTAAGCAGCTCCTCGCGCGGCTCAAGATGGAACTTTGTTATCACCATTCCTAGAGGGTGGCCAATGATGTGCGCGCGACTCTTCTCCACAATGGCCAGGGCCAGATCCAGCTCCAGCTGGAGAGCCTGCACGGCGCTGTAGTTTTTCCAGGAACCTGACGACCCATCCGGATTCGGTGGACTGTGAACGCTGCCCACAACTGCGTCGCACAAATTGGCTACTTCGGGCGGCATGTCCAGCAGGCCGTTGACGTCCAGGATTTTTGCTTCACACCCGACGAACGCAGTGAGCCCGGGGACCTGAAGCGACCTGATCTCCTGAGCGAAATCCGGGAAATAGGTGCTCGTCCGGCGCACATGTTCGCTGAAGAGCATTTCGCGAATGCCTTCTGCAACGGCCGCGGCTGCCATCTCATGCGAGCTTGCGGTGCCGTCGGTCCACGTCGTGTGATTATGGTAATCACGCGGGATCGACCGGTCGATTTCGCTGAAGCTGGTATGTGTGAGCGGAGACCGCGACGGCGTGCCCGGTCCCAGTGCGATTGTCATGATTGTTTAACGGAAGCGCCCGCAAGCGCCCGCAACAGGTTACTTGCGCTTGTTGCTGTTGAGATCCGTGAACGATCCTGTGCTGCGGATCTTTTCAGTGACCATTGGAACGCCGGCGCTTGGTGTTCTCTCAGCGCCGACAGCCTTCTCGAGAAACAGGATGTCGCTGGACTCGGCGCGCTTCGCCAGTTCCTCAGTAGCCGGCCATCCGAGCGACTGCAGTTTCTGCTGCAGCTCCATTCTCAGGTGCTCGCTGATGACGTGCAAATGCGACAAGCTCGCAGCATAAGACTGCCCTTCTTCCCAGATAACCAGCGAACCCATGCGGCGTTCATCCGAAGCGTTGAGCGGCAGCACGATCTCCCACCACCCTTCCGATTCATGATCAGACCGGTTCAGCGACCAAACTGGAAGCTCGTCCTCGCCACGTCCATCTGTGGTGAGAACCGATGGGCGGCGATTCAGGAACCAGCGCTGCAGCCTCACTTCGGCGCGCGGAATGTTCTCTTCGTTGAATACCTGACCGAGCGCGTTGAAAATTTCGCGGACATCTTCGAGCTCATGAAGTCTTGTGCTGGCTTCGCGGAAACGAACGTTACGTCCAATGGTTTCGCGCGGGCTGATAGCGCCGCGTGCAAGCCGGCCGAATTCCTGGAACTCGATGAAGCCTAGACGCTGAATGAGAAGTCCGAGTCCAACTGCGCACATCATCGAGAGCAGCACAACGAGCAGGACTACTGAGTCCGCCGGATATGCCAGAAATGCGCCCGATGTAGCAAACAATGCACACGCGATGTACAGCAAAAACGCAACGTTACGCGGTGAGTGACCGCGGCCGAGCAGACGATGATGAATATGTCCGCGGTCGGGCGAAAAGATCGGCTGCAATCTGAGAAAACGCCGGATAATCGTGAGAGCGGTGTCCAGGATCGGGAGACCGAGCGCAACGATTGGAATGATTATGGAAACTTCACCAGGAGTTTTCTGAGCTGCTACAAGTCCCAGTCCAGCGAGCATGAATCCGACGAACAGAGATCCCGAGTCACCCAGGAAAATTGTGGCAGGGTGAAAGTTGAACCGGAGAAATCCGATAGTCGCGCCGGCGAGAATAACAGCGGTAACAGCAGCGCCATTGTGCCCGAAGAGCACTCCAACAATGAAGAAAGTTGAAAGAGCAAATAAAGCTACACCTGCTGCGAGACCGTCGAGGCCGTCGATCAGGTTGAACGCGTTTGAGATTCCAACCAGCCAGGTGACTGTCATCGCCACCGCAAACCATGGCGCAAAGCTGAACGCACCAAGGAACGGAAGTGTTACGCTGTCGAAGCGCACACCGGCAGCGCACACGCAGAGAGCGATCGTGACCTGCGCTGCAAGCTTGTAGCGTGCGCGCATCGGGCGAAGGTCATCAACGAGACCAAGCACGAACATTCCCGCTGCACCCGCAACGAGTGTGAACAGTGTTTTATCGAGAGCGAAACCGCCGAAGCGAACGCCGAGAACCAGTGCGCCAACGGCTATGAGAACTGAAATGAAAAGAGCGACGCCGCCTAAACGCGGAATCGGTTCAGTATGAATTTTTCTGTCATCTACAGGGTCAACGAGGCCGATTCGCCGGGCATGGTCGCCGACAAAGCGCGTAAGGGCAAGTGAACTGACGAGAGAGACCAGAAAGCCCAGCGCGTACTGTTGCAGGTACAACGTCAAATTGTTGTGCCTCTGGAGCGTTCTGGCATGTCCAGGTTATATCCGTTGATAGGGGCGTAGAGTGGCCTGTGGTAATATGTTAGGTCACTTCTTGGAAGTAAACACCCAGTTGCCGAGTGCGCGAAACGTGCCCGGTTGGCGTAACCCGCCATGCCATCCGTTTTTGGCAGGTGATGCCACTCAACTTTTCAGGCCGAAAAGTCCTGAAAGGGCCGGTCGCGCATCACGGCAGAGTTCTGGAAGCGCCCCCGGACGTGGTCGAGGCTTCGCTTGCCAGTCGCGCGAAATTCTCTTGCTGACGTACAAATGCGTCTGGGGAAACGCTAAAGCTTCCTCGCAACGGATAATCCATTGCAACTATCAAAAATATCATCAAGCCAAACATCGCCCCGGTGAGACTGGTGAGCACAGCCTGAACCCTTCGATTCTCCATGCTGAACAGGCAGGTAAATCCTACCGTGATAATCGCGCCTAGAAGGACGACGAACCAGGTCGTCTGATCCATTCCGTCAGTTCCCTTGAAGAGGCGCTCGCGTCGCGCGTCGAGAATGGACTGAGCATCCGCCAGCACCTGCCCGTAGATAAGCGACTCTTTCGGAGTGGTTGGCTTGTACACGACCACTCGGTGATACAAATCGTCGAGGAGCGCCCAGGTTGCCGGACTTTCTCCGCCCTTCTGCACAGCGGGCCACTCATCCTTCACGACCATGTCTACATAGCTCCTCGCACGTGTGCCCCAGTCGGCTCCAGTTGAATCAGCCATGCCCTGAGACGTCCTGTAGAAGTCGCCGGCCGCACTCGCCTCCTTCTGCGACGCCTGCGCCACGTCGCCGAAAGATCCCTGCACACCAACAACAATCAAACCGAGCGCGACTGCGTACACTACGCCAATGAATCCGTGCAGAATCGCTGCAGTTCCACTGTCGCGCTCTGTGAGGGTCCATCCAAAGCGACGCGATACAACAAGGCTGAGGAGCACGAGCCCGACACTCATTCCAATGCACACGAACGCGAGCATTGGAAGTGAAAAGTTGTAATAGAAAGGCATTGTTGGCTCAAGGAAGAAGAAGATCGCGGACAAATGTTGTCCTCCTTAGCCGTTGACGCTACGACAATTCAGTGCGCAGATGTTTACCCGAGCTGCGACACCTTTACTCCGGCCCGAACCAGTCGCCCCTGCGTCGCCTCGCCGATCCGTGCGGTGAGCACGATGTCGCCATTGTCGGACCGCTGCTCGAGCACTTCACCGAACCGGTGGATCTCGGCGAGCAGCTTCCCTTCATTGGACGAAATGCGGATCTCCGAAAGCTTTCGGTCTTTCCGGTTTGACGCGAGCAGCGCTCGCTTAAGCGGCTCCAGGCCGTCTTCCCAAACGGTGGACACGAAAACGGCGTTGGGAATCAGGTTTCCAATTCGCTCACGCATTCCTGCAAGATTGTCTTCGCTCAAAAGGTCGATTTTGTTGAACACATAAAGCTTGGATTTCTCTGCTGCGCCGAGCTCGGCCAGAACTTCGTCAACGACAAACCGCTGCTCTTCCCACCGCGGGTGGCTGGCGTCAACGACGTGAAGAAGAAGATCCGACTGCATCACTTCCTCGAGGGTCGCCCTGAAGCTTGCAACAAGATTGTGCGGGAGCTTGCGGATGAATCCGACTGTGTCGCTGAGAAGCGCCTTGTAGTTCTCACCGAGCGAGATTTCACGCGTAAGCGGATCGAGTGTCGCAAAGAGTCGGTCTTCGACAAACACGTCAGGCGATCGGGAAATGGACCTGAGGATCGATGATTTGCCGGCGTTTGTATATCCCACGAGCGACGCAAGAAATTCGTTACGCCGGCCCTGACGCTGCACTTCGCGTGCGCGCTGAACTTCGTCGAGCCGCTGCTTGAGAATCTTGATCCGGTGATTGATCAGTCGTCTGTCTGTTTCGAGCTGTGTTTCACCCGGGCCTCGAACACCAATTCCACCGCGGAATTTTTCAAGGTGAGCCCACATGCGTGTCAGTCGCGGCAGCATGTACTGCAGCTGCGCCAGCTCAACCTGCATCTTTGCTTCCTTGGATCTCGCACGCGTTGCGAAGATGTCGAGGATAAGCTCAGCGCGGTCCATCACGCGCTTGCCGGTCGCGTCCTCGAGATTTTTTCCCTGCGATGGTGAGAGCTCGTCGTCGAAGATGATGAGTGAGGCATTCTTTTCTTCGATGAACCGCGTCAGCTCTTCGACTTTTCCCTTACCGAGATAGGTCGCAGCATTCGGCTTGTCGATATTCTGCACCATCTCGCCCACGACGATTGCGCCGGCGGTATCTGCAAGCTGGGCGAGCTCCTCGAGATGCTCACCTACATGATGTCTTTCATCCGAACGCTTGAGCGGCGCCCCGACGAGCACAACACGCTCGACCGGGGCGGACAGCTCGATTATTTCACCTTTAGAAATTCTTTCTCTACCTGGTCTGAGTCGTGCCCGACGCCGTGAAGCGTCCGGTCCTGTCATATGGACGTGTAAAGTTACCGATCGGTGTTGCCACGG
Source organism: Gemmatimonadaceae bacterium (assembly GCA_031365555.1). Lineage (GTDB taxonomy): Bacteria > Gemmatimonadota > Gemmatimonadetes > Gemmatimonadales > Gemmatimonadaceae > UBA4720. The sequence continues at coordinate 7,478 of JANLYJ010000083.1, forward strand.
TCAGGTCGCCAAGCACTCGCCAGTTCACGCTTCCAGTATTGAGAATCGACCGACCAACAGATCCGATTCCAGAATAAGTGAAGTCAACTGGAAGCCGAATGATCGTTGAGTCATGGTCCTGAACAGTGAAACGCGAATCAAGCGCACCCGTTCCAACTTGAACGTTGTCGCCTGCCTGAAGGCTATAGGTCAGGCGCGTGCCTTCGAGCTTGAATCCGTTGGGATTGTAAACGCTCAGCACGACGTCCACCGATCCGCCCGTAAGTCCAAGTCCCTTGATCTCGACGTTCTTGAAATTCACGATGGGCTCCTTGAATCCGCCCAGCGCGCCAAGAGTCGCACATCCCGTAAGTGCCATCACAACTGCCAGAGCTGCAAATACTCTTTTCTTCATAGTCCTTTCCTCTAGTTGGCAGTAAGAACGAAGTCTTACTGTCCTGTCTTAGTGACACCCGGGTCGGACATTTTGAGCTTTAAACCGTGATTTAAGCCCATTAGTCGGAATTTGGTGTCGGTCAGGAGCATCATTGTGCCAAAACAATGCCGAACAGTCGTCAGAGAGATGAAGCTGGTTCAGGGTTATGGGTGGTCGGTGTCGAGTTGTGAGTTCAACCCAAAAACCCATCACCGATAACCCATCACCCATAACCAGCGTTCCCCGTCATTTTTCCTCAGACGTCCGAGATGACTTATCCCTGAGCTCCGCCCACCATGCCAACCGCTTCGCCACTTCCTTCTCGAAACCGAATGGACCGGGCTCATAGAACACCGTTCCCTTGAGCTTATCCGGCAGGTACTCCTGAGGGATGTACGCCTCAGGAACCGAATGCGCGTACTGATAACCTTCGTGGTACCCCAGCTCCTTCATCAAAGCAGTCGGCGCATTTCTTATATGTAGTGGCGGCGGCTCGGCTGGAGTTTCGCGCGCTGCGTCGAACGCTGCGTTTAGGGCCATGTACGATTTGTTGGACTTCGGCGCCGTCGCGAGATAGATGATCATCTCGGCCATTGGCAGGAGTCCCTCAGGGACGCCGAGCATGTGAAAGGCATCTCTCGCTGCCACCGCAAGCTGCAGCGCGTTTGGATCAGCTAGCCCAATGTCTTCCGCGGCCATTGCGATGGCGCGGCGAAAGATTGTCATTGGATCTTCCCCGCCTTCAACCATTCGTGCGGCCCAGTAGAGCGCCGCGTTGGGATCGCTGCCACGCAGTGACTTGTGGAAAGCCGAGAGAAGATTGAAGTGCGCTTCACCGCTCTTGTCGTGATGCGCGAATCTCTTCTGCATCGTGCCCCTGATGCCTTCGAGCGTGATCGTTCCGCCTTCGCCAACATGTCCCGCAGCAGCTTCGAGAACAGTCAACGCGCGCCGTGCATCTCCATCACTCTGTATCGACAGGAACTCCAGTGCATCAGTATCCATCTTGAGCGACATTCTGCCGAGTCCGCGCTCGGAGTCGTCCATTGCAGTCTGAATCACCTTGCGAATGTCATCAGGACTCAGCGAGTTCAGCACAAACACGCGCGATCTCGACAGTAGCGCGTTGTTCAGCTCGAACGATGGATTCTCGGTCGTCGCTCCAACGAGTGTAATGGTGCCGGCTTCGACGTGCGGAAGAAATGCATCCTGCTGTCCGCGATTGAACCGATGGATCTCGTCGACGAACAGAATTGTCTGCCGGCCCATCTCCAGCCGCGACTCGGCTTCGGCAATGACTTCGCGAATGCGAGGAACACCTTCAGTCACCGCCGAGAAGGGGACGAACTCGCGATCGGTATACTCGGCGATCATGCGGCCGAGCGTCGTCTTGCCGGTGCCGGGTGGACCCCAGAAGATCATCGAACTGATCTTTCCTGTCTCGATTGAAACGCGGAGCGGCTTCCCTGGTGCAAGTATGTGCTGCTGGCCTACGAACTCTTCAAGCTTTCGCGGCCGCATGCGTGCGGCGAGGGGAAGCGCATTGGCGCGTCCACTCCATAGTGATTCCGTCTGGCCGGTTTTTCGAAACGCCTTGGGCATTACTGGAGTTTAGCCGCTAACTCCCGCTCGCGCGCGGCTGAGTACTCGCCCAGACATTTCGCACGAACAGGCGCCCAAAGCGCACTCTCGCTGCTCCGCGTTTTACGGCGGCACTCTGTGTCCCGGAACACGAGCCATGCGCGTTGAGCCTGGCGAAGCCGTTCTTCTTCGGCGGGTCCGAGCGTCCGGATGACATTCTGGTAGGTGCGATTGAGGGACGCATCGCTTCTAGCCAGATACTGCATGAGGCACCGTCGCTGATCAGCTGCGGTGGGGGACGCACAGGCATTTCCGCTCGAAGCGATGGACGGAGTCGCAGGTTGGCCCTGCGAGACTGGCGACACCGGCGGCGGTGCTGGTCGCGAAGTTGGAACAGCTGGCCTGTTGACTGGCTCACCTCTGTCAACGACCCGCGTTGTGGTATCCTCGATCATCGCGTCGTCG
>JANLYJ010000124.1:0-2143 GCA_031365555.1 Gemmatimonadaceae bacterium
AAAAACCCGCCATGGTGGCGGGTTTTCATTGCTAGTTATCGGCTGCTTCCTACTCGTGCGCCGGCAGTGGCTCCATCGTTTTTGCGTCCACAGGAATCTGGACTTCATCCCTGTAGGGCGATGTCATCAGGGCAACACGCATGCGTGGGAATGCATCCATGAAATAGGAATAACAAAGCCCCCAGACACCGAGGTATCCGAGTCCGATTCCAATCTCCCAGAAGCCGAACGGCATCCCTGCTTCAGTCCCATAGATCGACGGATAGATCTCGATGTATCTGTGGAACCAGAGACCCATCACGGTGCACATGGTAAAGAGGATGAGCGTTGGCAGGTAAACCTTGGCGGCGCGCGAGAGCAGTCCGAAAAATGGCGCCAGGAACATCAGCCCGACTGTCATCAGTGTTACGCCACGCCACGGACGAATCAACCTGAGACGCATCCAGTGGGTTTCCTCACCGAGGTTGCCATACCAGATGACCAGGTACTGTCCGAAGGTCAGGTATCCCCAGAACGCGGTGAATGCGAAGCACAGCTTGCCGAGATCGTGGAGATGATTCTCGGTGATCAGGTCATACCTGCCGAGATACCGGCGCCATGCGAGCACGAGAAGCGTGAACGATGCAAGTGCTGCGACCCATCCGCCCATGAACACCCACCATCCGTACATGGTGCTCTGGAAGTGGACGTCGAGTGACATCGACAAATCCCACGAGAGAACTACCCATCCGAATACAAAAGCAAAACCCAGGAAAACGGCAAGCTTTCCCTGCAGCGAGTGAGTTGAGTGAATTTCACGACGCTCGTCCTGGTATCCACGGCGCATGCGCTCGCGAAGACCGCGCGCCCACTTGGCTCCTGCCTCTGGAACGAGACCTACATCGAGTCGCACGGAGGTGTAGATGTACCAGAGACTCAGCGCGCAGATAATGCCGAAGGTGACAATTACGCGCGGAATGAAAAATCCGAGACCCAGATAAACCTGCTTCTCATGGATCGGCGGCATGTGCGTCGCCCATGGGAAGATCGGAGTCCGTCCGAAGAAAACGATCAGCAGCAGGAACACAAACGCGACAGGGAGAAAGGCTACGTAGCCTTCGAGAAACCGGATGATGGAGCGCGACCAGCGGGCTGTCGTTATGCGCTGCACGGCAACGAACATCACACCCGCTGAGGAAATCGTCGTGAAGAACAGCCAGTTGAAATGAAACGCCTGCCAGGCCCGCGGCGTTCCCGTGATTACGCCAACGAGGAACATCAGCATTCCTGCGACCGCAAGCACCTTGCAGATAGTGACTACACGATACGGGACAGGAAGCGACGTTCCGGCGATTAACTCTTCGCGATTTGGCGGAGGTGCGGAATGCGCGCTCATCTTACTCTCCCGCTCACACTATCACGCGGTGCTGTGTCAGCTGGTACAGGTTTGTGTTTAGCGGAAGTATCGGTTGCAGGAGCCGCAGTCGCCACTGAATCCTGAGCGACTGGAGCGGAACCGGCCATCGGAGAATGGTAGTAAGGCACCGGACGGGTTGGTCCAAGGCGCGTCGCACCCGGAAGCATTTTGCCAGTGACACCCGGCGCAGCCAGTGGACCGACTGCAACCTGGCGGCCAAGCATTCCCTGCAAGCCGCGCAGGTAATTCACCACGTCCCAACGATCCATCTCTTCGATGCGGTTGTATGGCGGCATCAGGCCGCGGCCATTCCGGATCATTCCAAAGATGTAACCGTCGCTGCGGCCCTTCGTGATGTCGCTCACAAGCGCTATCCCGGGCATGCCGTACTTGGTGACAGGACCATCACCCAGGCCCGCGTCACCGTGGCATGGAACGCAGTTGATCTGGAAATACTTGTGTCCATTCTCGACGGACGCATTCGACGGCGGCGTTGGATTCACGAGCACATTGAACGAATCGATCGTGGCAGGAAGTCCGGCGTACGAAATCTGGAATCCTGAAACAGCGGACCCACCGAGCGGTACTGAGTTCTGTGGATTCGCGCGCGAAGGACGCGTGCTGTCTCCAACAACTTCCCAGGTACTGAGCGACGGCTGGCGCTTGAAGTCGGAGAACCACTCACATCCGCCCATCGCGAGCAGCGGAATAAGCGCCACGAGCCTTGTCTTAGCGTTCACCGCGCAC
>JANLYJ010000127.1:0-2719 GCA_031365555.1 Gemmatimonadaceae bacterium
CGAATACCCACAATACACTTTTCAAAATGGCTGACATCAGACCTTTTCAGGGACCCGACGGAACGCGTTGGGGAGTAGAAACAAAGTTGCCGAGCTCGAGCCGGATCATGGTGATGTTCTATCATCCCAACGGCAATACAGCACGGCTGGATCGGTACGCGTGGTTCAACTGGACCGGCCCTGAGTCGCGCAGTGTCACGTCGAGAATCAACCCTGCTGCAGCTGCCAAGAAGATTTCTGACGAAACACTGCGCCTACTTTTCCGGCGTTCCGCACCTGTAGCTACAGGAACCGCGTCGTACAACTCGGGGTTTTAGTTCCCCGAGTTATAAATCTTCCGCTTCCGCCGCACGAATCAAAACGCCCCTCCAACTGGAACTGAGAACTGCCATAGCGCCCGGCATCCGGACAACTTCGCTTCCGGCACCCGGAGAATGCGTATGGGCGGGAAGCAGGATGCCGCAAGGCCGGCAGCGGAAAGCCATGGCAGGTCTCAGTGGCCGTTGTTATTTCTGGTCGCTCCAGTTCAAGGTCTTGTCTATGGTATTGACCGCGACTGAGTGATAAGTCGGGCGCGCTTGACGGTAGATGCGAATAGCCATCACTCGTCCCCAATCTGTCTTGGCGAGATCTGCGTAGAGTGGTGCGACAAGTTTTCTGCGTCCCTGCGACGTGAGATAGTGTTCCAAAGCTGCAAATGCGGGCTCGTAACGATTTCTGATCGCAATCTGAAACCAGGCGAAAAGAATTTCGCTGTTGCCACTCTGAGTTAGACGAAAGGCCTGGTCCATCTCGGCGAGTCGGGCGGGCGAAATTGTGTCAGGCAGTGCCCGCAGGAAGTGCAGCCATTCCTGGGTTGACCACGCCGAGCTCGCCAGGGACGCAGCCGTAGCTCCGCTCTTCCATGCCTCTACTGAACGATCAATCGCCGTCAGCGCCTCGGATGTTACAACTGGAATGTTCGCTGGGATTCCCGAGGCGTACACCCAGGCCTGGACTCCAATGCGATTCTCTTCATCTCCGCGCAGAAGCTTCTCGCGCATGTACGCAAGCATCCGCTCGGAGCTCATAGGCTGGAAGGAAAAGTGCGAGAAGTAATCGCGAAGGAATGCGTCGAGTCTGGGCCTGCCGACAACCGATTCAACGGTCTCCAGGAACGCAGCGCCTTTCTCGTACGCAATGTTTCCGGTTGCTTCATCCGGATCGCGACCCTTGAGGGCGAGATGCAGCCTCGTATCAGGCGAAGTTGGTCCACCAGCCTCTACAACCGCTTTCTGGAGATCCTGACGTCCGAGAACGCGCAGCATGTCCGTGTAACGTTTGCCGCGCAGCTCCTCCATGATTCGATTCTCGAGATACACCGTGAAACCTTCATTCAGCCAGAAGTCGTTCCACGTTGAATTCGTAACGAGATTTCCCGACCACGAGTGCGCAAGCTCGTGTGCAACGAGACTTACCAGTGAACGGTCGCCTGCAAGTACTGTTGGTGTTGCGAAGGTGAGTGTGGGGTTCTCCATCCCGCCGTAGGGAAAAGAGGGAGGAAGCACAAGAATGTCGTAGCGGCCCCAGCGATATGGGCCAAAAAGTTTCTCGGCCGCTGCAATCATCTTGTCCACTTCACCGAATTCGGATGCCGCTTTGTCCACGACTGTTGGTTCAGCATAAACACCGGTGCGGCTTCCAATCGCGCGGAATGCAAGATCTCCAACGGACAGAGCAATCAGGTATGGAGGGATCGGATGCTCCATGCGGAAACTGAAAGTGACAAGTCCTGCCGGGTCCGTCGTCCTGCCCTGTCCAACGTGTTCAGCGCTCATTACGGCGCGCAATCCAATAGGCACGTGGATGGTTGCGTCATAACTCTGGCGTTGACTTGGAGTGTCCTGTGTCGGAATCCAGGTGCGCGTCAGGATCGATTCTCCCTGCGTGAACAGGAAGGGCATTTTCTTGCCCGCAGTTTGCGACGCGGTGAGCCACTGTACCGCGGCCGCGCTCGGCGACGTTTCGTAGTCGATGACTATCGTATTGTCGGCCGACAACGCAATTGCGAGAGGTGCTCCGAGAATCGGATCCGAGGCGCCGATTCTGAACCCAAGAACCTGGCCGCGTGAATCTGTCACGCTTTTGATTGTCAAATCACGGGCATCGAGCACAATGCTATCAGCTCCTGCACTGCGCTCGATACTGAGTCGCGCAGTGCCGACGATGCGCTGAGAGCTGAAGTTCGGCGTCAAGTCGAGCGAGATGTGAGTGACGCGCGCCTCCTCGAGCTGAGCATAAGAATGCTCGTCGTGGGGAAGAGGAATGAGTGCCGGATTAATTGTGCCCGTGCTCATGGGCGTGCAGGCAGTTATTACGAAAGCGCTTGCCACGGCAAGGCGTCCTATTGTGCGCATTGGTTTCTCAGTGACGGTTGTGTTCCACCCTTGGGAATATTGTGCCATCTCATCTGATTTTACGGCTGAGCTTTCGAGGGGCACCATGCTTGCTTTTACGTGTACTGAAACGAAAGGAGAAATTATGATTTCACTTCAAAAGTTCGGCAGAACCGCGATTGCGGCTACAGTAATCGCCACGACAAGCGCCTGCGCCAACGCGGGCGGACTCGGAGAAATTCTCGGAGGCGTCCTGGGCGGTGGGCAGCAACAGAATGGCCAGGTACAGGGAACCGTGAGCAGCGTTGATACCCGTAGTCAGGTCGTCAACATCAGGCAGTCGA
>JANLYJ010000167.1:0-2473 GCA_031365555.1 Gemmatimonadaceae bacterium
AACCGGTCTTACCGAATCTACAAAACTCTCCCCTCCGATATTCAGTCCGGCTACCAAAGCCGAGGAGGGTCACGACGAGAACATCACCTATTCCCGGATGCAGGAACAGCTTGGCGGTGCGATCGCCGAGAAGCTCAAATCCATGTCGCTCGCGATCTACTCGCGCGGGAGGGATGTAGCTGCCGAAAAAGGCATAATCGTCGCCGACACGAAGTTCGAATTCGGGTCTCTCGAGCCCGATTCAGGTGACCCTTCGGGAGTTATATTAGTGGACGAAGTTTTGACGCCAGACAGTTCGCGTTTCTGGCCGGCAAACAGCTATGCACCTGGCCGTTCCCAACCCAGCTTCGACAAGCAGCCATTGCGCGATTATCTGGCCCGGGAAAAAACGGCGGGACGATGGAATGGCGATGATCCCCCGCCTGCACTACCGCAGGAAATTGTGAGTGCGACAAGCGAGAGATATCTCGACGCTTTCCAGAGAATCACCGGTTCACCTCTGCCAACGGAATTCCGATAGTGAGCTTTGCCCGGGAAGGACTCGTCTTCATTGTCATCGCCGCCCTTGCCGCGATGGGTGCGTTTGGTCTCGCGCTGATTCGCCGCAGCTGGGTTCTCTGGCTGCTGGCCTTTGCACTCGTGCTCATCGCACTCTGGGTCGCTTATTTCTTCCGCGACCCCGAACGCACAGGTGAACGCGGCAAGAATCTCATCGTTGCTCCCGCTGACGGAAAGATCGTGATGATTACCAACGTGGACGAACCAGGCTTCATCAAGGGCCAGACTACACGGATCTCGATCTTCATGAATGTTTTCAACGTCCACGTGAACCGGTATCCAGTTGACGGAACTGTTCGCTACCTGCACTACAATCCGGGCAAGTTCCTGAATGCGGCTGCGGAAAAGTCCAGTCTCGAGAATGAGCAGATGTCAGTCGGCATCGAATCCGAAGGACGCAAACTTCTGGTTCGTCAGATTGCCGGGCTCATTGCGCGTCGTATCGTGACGTACAGCAAGGATGGCGAGCAGGTCAAACAGGGCGAGCGAATGGGAATGATCCGCTTCGGCTCGCGCGTTGACGTGTTCTTCCCGACCAATTCGAACGTGCATGCGAAAGTTGGAGACATGACGACGGCAGGCACTACAGTGCTTGCGGAGATGAAGTGAGCGTCGTTGACGATCGTCCGCGCCACAGAGACGGGCGGCCGATACGACGCGCAGTCATCGTTCTTCCCAACAGCTTTACCCTGGCGAACCTGTTCTTCGGAATTTTTGCAATCGTTGTTGCGTCCCGCGGTGAGTTCAGTAAGGCGTGCCTTTACATCGTCATCGGCGGAATTGCTGACTCTCTGGACGGGCGGGTTGCACGCGCCACGGGAACCGGCTCGAAGTTCGGCTCGGAGCTGGACTCCCTTGTAGACGCAATCTCGTTCGGACTGGCTCCGGCGATGATCATGTTCTTTGCCGTCCTCAACAAGGATGGCTGGGACTGGATATTTGTTTTCCTTTTCGCTGCAGCAGCTGTAGTTCGCCTTGCGCGATTCAACATCGAGCAGGCTGGGCGGGCGAAACGCTATTTCCACGGGCTTCCCTCGCCCGCCGCCGGAATGACGCTGGCCACTTACTACTGGTTCAGTCAGACACCGCTCTACAACGAGACTGGCCTTGGTGATTTGCCCTGGCATGTCATGATGCGTTTCGTGATGCTCGGACTCAGCTACCTGATGATCAGTGACGTATCGTACCCTGCCGTCCCCACCGTGGGTTACAAAAAGGTCAGCGAGATCCTGGGCTCGCTCGTAGTGATCGGGACATTCCTCGGTGTGCTCTTCCTGCCCAAGGAATTTTTCTTCCCCGCGCTCATGCTCTATGTCCTCTACGGGCTTATCAAGACAGTCCTTTTTGGACTTCTGGGACGCGGACCCGCCGGAGACGTTCCGGTCATCGCGGATGATGACGAAATCGAAGCCGCCGCTGGCCGCCCCGAACTGACGGATGAACAGCGACGTCGCCGGCGCAGGCGCCGCAGAAATGGCCCCGGCCCAGGGGACCGCCCACACGGTCCTCCGACAGAAGGGGGCTCAGCGTGAAGCTGCATCGCGTCGCGGTTCACATAGTTCCGCGAAGCGGACTGCTCGATCCCCAGGGAAAAGCAGTTGCAGACGCACTCGTCTCACTCGGTTTCACTGACGTACGGAATGCACATGTTGGCCGCCACATCGTGATCGAGACGATGGCTGCAGATGCAGACAGTGCAAAGAAGAGTGTGCGCGCGATGTGCGAAAAGCTGCTGGCCAATCCCGTCACCGAAGATTTCGCAATCGAATCAGCGGAACCTGCATGAAATTTGGAATCGTCACCTTCCCCGGCTCCAACTGCGATTACGACGCGTATCGCGCGGCAGTGGATGTCCTGGAAGCGGATGCCGAATACCTCTGGCACAAGGATGACGATCTCAAGGGCTCGGACATCA
>JANLYJ010000168.1:0-6013 GCA_031365555.1 Gemmatimonadaceae bacterium
ACGCAGAAGTTGCCCGACAGTCTTCTTCAGGTCCTTCCGATGCACGACTGCATCAAGCATCCCATGCTCCATAAGAAACTCCGCAGTCTGGAACCCCTCAGGCAGATCCTGACCAATTGTCTGCTTGATCACGCGAGGACCAGCGAATCCAATGACTGCGCCCGGCTCGGCGATGATTGCATCACCCAGCATCGCGTAGCTCGCGCTCACTCCGCCCGTAGTTGGGTTGGTGAGAATGGAAACGTACGGCACACGCCGCTCTGCGAGCTCCGACAGCATTGCAGCGGCTTTCGCCATCTGCATCAGCGACAGCACACCTTCCTGCATGCGCGCACCGCCTGAAGCGGAGATGATGATAAGTGGATATTTGCGCTCGACAGCACGCTGTCCGAGCCGGGCGATTTTTTCACCCACAACGGATCCCATCGATCCGCCCATGAATGCAAAGTCCATCACCGCGAGACAAACCGGCGCACCGTCCATCTGCCCAATGAACGTAAGAATCGCATCGGCGTCTCCCGCATTCCCTATCGCCTTCTTCAGGCGCGCCGGATAATCCGGAAAGTGCAGTGGATCGGTTGACTTGATGTCGAGCTCGGTCTCTTCGGCCGTGCCTTCGTCGAGAAGAATATTCGCGTACTCGATCGCTCGTATGCGGCGATGAAAGTCGCAGTTGGGACAGACATTCAGGTTGCGAACAAACTTCTCGCGAATGTCAGTGTGACCGCATTTGTCGCACTTCTCCCACGCATCAGGCGGGATTTCGTGCTTCTCGTGTCGCGGTACTCTGGGTTTCTTTTCCTTCTTGAACCAGGCCATGACCGAAATGTTACCGGTTCTGGCTGGGGAAGCTAGCTGTTAACGGCAACTTACAGCTATTTGCCACAAGCTAAAGCCACAAGCAACGTGCTAACAAAAACTCGTAGCTAGCAGCTTCTGCTCGTACCTAATAGCTGTACGTTGTCGTTTACGAACCCGTAAAGACGGCCCTGCCCCTACCTTCGCCGGCGATTCGCATGAGCACTCCGATGGCGAGCCAGGACGCGAGCATGAACGATCCGCCGTAGCTGAAGAACGGGAGCGGAATGCCGGTGATGGGCATCAGGTTCAGCGTCATGCCGACATTGACCAGCACGTGGACGAACCAGGATGCCATCAGGCCGAATGCGGCAAGACTGGAGAATGAATCGTTCGCCCTGCTCGCAATTTTTGTGATCCGGAGGAATAGCATCAGGAAAAGAATCAGCGCCACAGTCACGCCGATGAAGCCGAGCTCTTCGCCAACGACAGAGAAGATAAAATCGGTGTGCTGTTCGGGAAGGAATGCGAGACGCTTCTGGGTTCCCATCGTGAAACCCTTTCCGAACCATCCGCCCGAACCTATGGCGACCTTCGATTGAATCACGTGGTAGCCCGAGCCACGCGCATCAGCGCTCGGATCGAGGAAGACGAGCAGACGCTTCTGTTGGTATGGAGCCAGCTTTTCCCACATGAGCGGAGCGACGACACCTGTGACGATGTTCATCACCACGAGCACGATGCCTTCGATCAGGTAGGGCTTGTACCAGAGGACCAGTGCGAGCAGCACCAGAAACCACGCGCCCCACACGCCCGTGCTGAACGAGAGAATAAGACTTACCGCCGGGCTTCCCAGCAGGAGAAGCAACGGCCAGGAAACTCCTGCCCAGTACAGCATCCCGAAAAAGATTCCGATGAACACGATGCCGGTTCCAAGATCGGGCTGCAGCATGATGATCACCCAGGGCACCAGCACCGTGAGTGCGGGCTTCCAGAGATCCATCAGTGACTTAGGCGCATCGCGCCTCTTGGAGAGCAGACTCGCGAGCGCGAGAACTACAGTGAGCTTTGCGAGCTCCGACGGCTGGCCGAGTCGTACGCCACCGATTGCAATCCAGCTCTTCGTTCCTGCCGCGGTTCCTGCACCTGTTCCAATGACGAGCGTAAGTGCGAGCAGCGCTACGGACAGAAAATAAAATGGCCAGGTCATCCACTCGATGAAGCGAACAGACGAGCGGCTGATGAAGTAGGCGCCGAGCATGCCGAGTCCGAGCCACAGGATCTGGGACTTGTAGACGCCCGCGACTGCTGTGGGTGTGTCGGTCTGGCCGGCGGAGTACACCATCGCCACGCCGTATAGCGAGAGCAGCCCTGCAATCGTCAGGAGCTGGAAATCCGGAACGATTCTGCGCGCGAGGTTCATTCGGTTACGACGACTTCAGCCGGAAGTTTCCCTGTATAGAAACCCATGATGCGTGAAGCAACGCGCGCTGCGGACCAACCGTGGTGACCGAACTCGAGGAACACTGCAACCAGAATTTTTGGATCATCTGCCGGCGCAAAGCCGACGAACCAGGCGTGATCGATAGGCGTACCGTTCTGCGCCGTTCCAGTCTTACCCGCGATGACAAGTCCCTGAATCGCCGATCCTCCTGCAGTACCACGTGAGGACACTACGCCGGCAAGCGCCTCACGAATGTGCAGCAGCTGTTCCTGCGGGAGATTGAGAACCTGTTTTCGCTCAGGCGGCCGGTTTACGAGGTACGGCCGCGCCGTCCTTCCGTCGGTCGCCAGCGCGCTGTAGAACTTCGCCATGTTGGCAACTGTCTGCGAATTGTTGCCCTGTCCGATTGACAGGTTCAACGCTTCTGACGCGCTCCAGTTCCCTGCTCCATACTTCCTATTGTAGTACTCCTTCACGTCCTTGTACGGAAACACCGGCGAGTATTCGTTCGGAAGGTCGATGCCCGATTTCTCGCGCATCCCGAGACCGATTCCGCCCGCTACCATATTGGCGACACCCAGCCGGATACCAAGCTGGTAGAAGTACACGTCGCAGGACTTCTCGATGGCACCCTGCAGATTCAGGCTTCCGTGCCCGCGCTTTTCCCAGCAGCGGAAGTACCGTCGTCCATACTGCATTCCGCCGCCACAAGAAATCGGCATGTGCTCATCCAGTCGCACAAGCTTGTTCTGCAGCGCAATCGTGGCGGTAGCAAGCTTGAACGTCGATGCCGGTGGATACGTTCCCTGAATTACTTTGTTGAAAAGCGGCTTCTTCGGATCTGAGTTAAGCTCCTTCCAGTAATCCACCGGAATTCCGCCGGTGAACCTGTTGGGATCGAAGGTCGGATTGCTGTACAGCGCGAGCACCGCTCCCGTCTTTGGATCCATCGCGATCGCGCCGCCAAACAAAGTATCCGAGAAGATCGCCGCCACCTGCTTCTGCAGCTTCATGTCGATGTTGGTCTTCATCGGAGGCGCACTCACTGGTGCGATGTCCGCACGCATGCTGCTCGTCCTGACAGGCCGGCCGCGCGCATCGACTTCGTCGAACTTCACGCCTTCCTTTCCGTGCAGAATCGCTTCGTACTCTTTCTCGAGTCCGCCCTTTCCAACCTGCTGCCCAGGCTTATAGCCCGCATACTTCGGAAGATTCAATTCTGCTTCGGTGATTTCACCGGTGTATCCCACGAATGACCCGACGAGCGGTCCGTCCGGGTAATACCGCTTGGGAACCGACTGAATGATCATCTGCGGATAATCCAGCCTGTGCTCTTCCAGCACAGACACAACGTCAATTGACGCGTCTGCGAGAACTACTGTCGGACGGTTCGGCGCACGGCGGAAACGACGTACTGCATTCTCGATCTCGCGCGGCGTAATCGGAATGATTGCACTCAACCGTCCCAACGTCGCGCGCAACGAATCCACACGGGGTGACAATATGGAAACGCTGTAGCCCGGAAGATTCTCGGCGATGATGTCGCCGCGCAGATCGTAAATGATTCCGCGCGGTGCGGGAACCGGGATGGAGCGCAGCCGGTTTTCCTCCGACTGCATCGCGTACTTGGCGTTGTCGAGAACCTGTGCCCTGAAGAATGCGGTCAGCAATGCGATGAATCCGACTGCGAGCGCAATGGAGCTCAGTCGTGTCCTGCGGGCAATGTCGTTCGGATGGAAGCTCACGCCTGTGACGGCTCGAGCAGCGGCCGCATCATCACAATCAGGAGAACTCCGGCAATCGCAGTCGCGGCTGCCGACAGGGGTGACCAGAGGAATATCTGCTGAACAAGCTGCACGCCGCTGAGACGCTGCTCACCGACGAAGTACAGCATGTCGAACATCCACTTTCCAACAAAGAAGAAGAACGCGTTGAGCGCGAGGTTGTCGGCAAAGAAAACCGCCTTGAGCCAGGACGCGAGATAAGCAACGACTGTCATCGCAACAGCACCTGCACCCAGCGAATCCGGCGTGAGCGAATCGGCAATAAGACCAACAAGAAATCCAATGATCGCTGCAGCACCAGGTCTCACCCTGATCGAGAGCAGCAACACTGCGATCAGTAGAAAGTCGATTGGCGCGCGCCAGCCAAGCAGCGGACGCAGCGTGTAGTGCAGCACGATAAGAATTACAAAGCTTATGAGACCGCGAGCAAAGCTACCCCAGTTCATCGCACTGCTCCGGGTCTGTTGGTAACCGAGTCGCCTGTTGGGGGGACCTGAAGCACGCGCGCTGTGTCAGACCGAGTCCTGGTCGAATCCACTGGACGAGGCCGCGGGCGCGGAGGTGAAACGACGCCGCCTGTCGGAGGAGGAGTCGCAACGCCGCCATTCGCAGCACGAGTTGAATCTGCGGTCACACTTGCACGTCTTGCGGCCGCCTCAGCCAATGCAGCAGTTCTCGCGAGCGAGTCCCCTGCACCGATGATCCGGTTTGTCGCAGCTGTGATGCCTGCAGCAGACGTCCAGACATTGTCCAATCCCTTCGCACCTCTGTCAGGCTTGAGAATCATTACAGTCGTGACGTCCGCAGGGAAAACTGAAGGTCTCACGAGATATGTGCGTGCCCAAGCCTCTGCAGTCTTGATCTCCTGCACCACCCGGCCGATCGGAATTCCGCGCGGCCATACGCCGCCGAGCCCGGAGGAGATTACCAGTGCACCGGCTGCGAGAGTCGTGCGGAACGGAACGCCGCGCAGCTCCATCATGTATGCGGAGGTCGCGCTCTGCGCGTGAGCCTGCACGATTCCAAAGGCGCTGGCATCTTCAGTCATCGCGCTGACGCGGAAATCGGGGTGTGTCCAGAAGAGCGCCTGGCTCATCGTCGGATCCACATTCTCGACTACGCCAACAAGACCCTCAGCTGACACCACAGGGCTCATGCGCTCGACGCCCGCATTCGATCCGGCTGTAAGTGTGAGCGTCGTTACATCGCGAACGGAGCGCCCGTGCAGCGCTTCGGCGGGAACGAATCCCCACTTGAGACGAGCGCCGAGTCCGATGACCTGGCGAAGACGATCATTCTCGGCTTCGAGGCTGGCTACTGTGAGGGCGCGCATTGTAACGCTGTCGCGCATCTGTGTGGTAGGTCCGCTGAGCATGAGCGCCCTGCGGGAAAGCTCTGAGCGCTCCTGCAGCATTACGAGCGGGGCGAGCACGCTCCGTCTCATTCCTGACGAGATCGGCTGGCGGAGTGATGCCGGGAGAACGCGGGTGACGAGGGCGAGTGCAACGCACACCGCCAACATGATCAGGTCAACCCGTGCGTTGCTGCGTCCTGGTCTTGCCACGTGTGAGTCCGAACCTCAGGTGGAGAGAACTGACCAGTACTTTTCCTCGTCGTCGAGGATGCGGCCGGTGCCGCGAACAACACAGGTGAGCGGATCTTCGTCTACATGAATCGGGAGACCCGTTTCCTGGCTGAGAAGAACATCCAGTCCACGGATCAGGGCGCCACCGCCGGTCATCACGATACCGCGATCGACGATGTCGGCTGCAAGTTCAGGCGGAGTGATTTCAAGAGCGCGGCGCACGGCGTCCACAATCTGCATGATTGGTTCCTGCACGGCTTCGCGTATTTCTGTCGAGTGTACGCGCACGGTTTTCGGAATTCCAGAAACCAGGTCGCGTCCCTTCACATCCATCTCGCGCTCATCCCCAACCGATGCAGCGCTTCCAATCTGGATCTTCACCTGCTCGGCGGTGCTTTCACC
>JANLYJ010000182.1:0-2170 GCA_031365555.1 Gemmatimonadaceae bacterium
CTGGGCCGAAACGGCTGGCACGTTAAGGGCGCTCAGGCCCACGGCGGCCAAGCGTAGAAAGTTTGTTGCACGGTTCACAGGCATTCCCCCCGATTTCCATTACTTTGCCATTTCAAGATTGATAAAGCGGTTTCGTCGGGACCAGATCGGCTCGCGACAAGGATGCCAACGCGCTGTTGTCAACACGCATTTCCATCCGCTGGGGTTTCGAACGCCATCGCAATTGCTGTCGCGAACGTCGCCGAAGACCTTCACGGTATGTCCCAGGACTCGCAGTCTCTACGCTTGGCATGTCCGCCCTGGGTCTTGTGTCACGAAGCGTAGCCGGTCCACACGGTTGCGCGCAACTAAATGGGAGATGAAGGAAGGCCCTTCGGGTTCGGCGATCAGGTCGCTGTTCCAAAGCCACCGCGAGCGGCTGTGGTCAAAAGCCATGGTCGTGAGCGTTGCGGAAACGTCGGGACGAAGCTCCCGACAGGTGTTGCCGGCGTGCACACCGTCGGCTCGATCAGATGGTGTCTCATCAATTGCTCGAAACGGCGATTGCACTGGGCGCGTCCTTGCCAACAAAGTTCGCATCGACTGCGGTCTTCATGTCCAATAGAATCGGAACCTGCGGATCGGCTGCTGCTCAGTAGGACAACCTCCATTGCGCCAAAAACCAAGGAACGACTGCCAGGGAGTGATTGGGCGGGCGCGAAGCTGTAGTGACCATCTGACGCGATGATCACAAGCAGACACGGCGGCTCTGCGCCGAGTGATGGAGCGGGTGGTCGAGACGGTTCAGCGTGCGGTGTTAACGCGGTGCGATCAGTATCATTCGCGCTTGCGCGAGACGAAGCTGCGCACGCGACAGGGTATGCCGCCGGTTGTGCGCAATGTCGCCTTGGCGACGGCCTTGCCCTTGGAAATCAAAACCTTGCGCAAGACGTCGGGATAATCGGTGATGAGGCCGTCGACTCCGATATCGATGAACATCGCCATCTCATCCTCGTCGTTCACCGTCCATACGATTACGCTGACGCCGGCCTCGTGCGCTTCCCTGATTTGTGCCTCGGTCAGTCCGCGCCGGTCGGGCGACCAGAGCGTGCCACCAGCAGCCTTGATCGCCTTCACCACCGAGTTACCGTAAGAATTAACATTGAATGGGGCCGTCCACTTTGATGGTTCGGCCTCGCCAATACTAAGGGTGTCGTCTTCGTTGTAACCGGACGTGAGATAGACGCCGGGGATCTCGGGCGCCAGCCGCTGCACTGCCTGCAGAATTTCCCAGTCGAACGATTGAATTGTCGAGCGACTAGCGAAGCCTCCCTTTCTCAGAACATCTATCAGCGCCTTGGCGTAGGGTTCGCGCTCGATTGTTAAAAACGGGTCTGTCGGGTCGTACTTGAGCTCAACGCTAACGATGACGTCCTTGTCCCCGCTGGCCTTGACGAGATTAAGTACCGCGGCCAGCGAGGGAATGCGCGTGCCGTCTATCGGTTTTTGGCGTGGGAACTGTGTGGCAAGCTCAGTGTCCGGCTTGATGCGTCCAACGTCATAGGTCTCGAGTTCCGTGAACGTCATGAACTTGATGAGCTTGCGCTCCTTGCCGATCCACTGTCCAGACGCTCCGCGAGTAATGTTTGGGTCGAGATAGGTGTTATGGGAGATGACGACGGTTCCGTCCTTAGAAACGGCTGCGTCCATCTCAAGGGTTGAGACGCCAATTGCGAGAGCGTTGGAGAAAGAGGCCAGGGTGTTTTCGGGGCACAGCCCGCGGCCCCCGCGGTGGGCGGAGAGTTCGAAAATCTTCTGTTTTCCGAGAGCCACAGTCTTCTCCGTGTGCCAGGTAGGTGATGGCGGAGTCGAGAGCAGGGCGAGCGCTAAAATTGCCTCGCCAACCCTGCGAGCGCCGAAACTGAGCAGTTTCAAAGTGTCGTTCACTGTTGCTGCCTATCCTCGACGGCTGTCGTCAGTATTGCAGTAAGCCCTTCTTCTGCAAAAACACTTGCGCAACGCTTTCGTAGATTTCGGGAGCAACGCCACCGATCTTGTTCGACTGGAGTTTCTCACATTCGTTTCTTAGCGCGGACATTTCCGCGAGCGTCAGGACGCTCGACAGTCGATGCAGCGATTCCTCGATGGGGGGAAGTAGCGCAGGACGAGCTTGTCGACGAGCGGAGCTAGT